>NZ_CDWWEW010000046.1:0-19893 GCF_977966315.1 Frankia sp. CeRuru1 | reverse complement strand
GGCCAGCGGGAAGGGGGGGGGTCACCGAGATGCCCGGCGGGCGTCCACCGGCGGGTCCCGGCGCCGGACCGTCCCAGGTGGTGGTCACGTCGAAGGGATCGGCGGGACGCGCACCGCCGCCTGCCGGCGGCATGGCCGGTCCCGGTCCCGGCGCCGGCTCACGCCGGGGCCAGGGAGTCGAATCCCAGGACGTGGGCGCGGGCTCACGGGAGACAGGACGGGCTGCCTGCTCGCCCACCCGCTCCACCGCGAAGAAATCGTCGTCACGACGGGAGGCAGCCGGGCGCCCCGTGGCACCGTCGCGGTCGGTGTCGTAGGTCGTCACAGAACTGTCACCCGCCTCCGGGCGCGGGCGCCGGACGTCGGCGACGTTATCCCGGATTCAGGCATCATGGCCACTGAACCGCTGTATTTGATCATAGGGCGGCATCTCCTGCCCCCCTGGTCAGCACGATGCGGGCAGTCATCGTGTGGACGTGCGTCGGGTAAATGTGTGATCTGGCCACGCCACCGGGTCCCCCGCCCGGGCGGACGAATGCACGTGGAGCAGCCTCGCTCCGGGAGGAGCGGTCTCGGGATGCGTCCCGGAGAACCGCACCGCCATGACCGCCCGTTGATACGTGAAGGACGTCTTATCACATCGCCGACGAAAAAGCAATAGCACTCTTGTCCGTCGTCCCGCAGCCTATCTAGGCATGTGATAATAGTTCTGTCAACCCACTGTACACCGGTAATCGTCATCGTTTGTCACGGCAGGCGGCATAGATCTCCCGCACGATGCGCTGCGACGACTCGGACTGGACGTTGTCGCTGAACCGCTGGTACTCCTCCTGGGTGTAGTCGGCTTCCAGCTTCTCCAGCGTGCAGGTGCAATAGCCTTCGTTACCGTTGCTGACGTCGAGGCACGAGCTGAGATATGCCTGACGGACCTCCGGGGAGTAACGGCCCTTCCCCACCGCGGCCGGCCCGGCCGCGGTCCCGGAGCCCGATCCACCGCCGCCGAGGGCGAGGAATCCGATGACGCCGAGCCCGAGGCAGACGAGAACGACGGCGGCGCCGATCAGCAGCGGCGGACGGTCGCGCACGTGCTGGACGAGCGCGGTGACCCGTGCCGGCAGCCCGCCGGCCTCGGCACGCCGGGCCGCCGCCCCGCGCCGAGCCGTCGCCCCGCGCCGGGAGGTGGGCCCGGACGGTGCCCATCCACTGTCGTGCTCGTCGAACGACCCGGCATACGGCTCCGGCCCGCCGTCCGGATCGCCGTCCCACCGCGGTGTGCCGTCCGCCGCACCACCGGTGGACGGGGCGTACGTCGCCGCCATGCCCCCGACACGCCGGATCTCGCCAGTCGAATCGCCGCCGCCCCAGGTCGTCTGCGCTGCGGCCGGCCCTGCGGCCGGCCCTGCGGGCGCAGCCACCGGATCGACGGGATCCGCCGCACCCGCGCAGCGGGCCGGACCGGTCAGATCGCCCCACTCCGACGGCCCGCGCGGTGCAATGACGTCCGCGGCCGGTTCCCCCCACCGGCCGCGCTGGCCGGTGGGGCCGTAGGGTGCCAGCCCCTGTGTGTCCGGCTCTGATGGCGTGGCCACCGGGCCGCCCATGGGACGGGGTGAATCGGTGAGCGCCCCGCCCCAGCTCGGCGGTGCCGGAGCCGCTTCCACGGCACCGGGCCCGGAATCGGGCGACAAGCCGGCAGCGCCGGGCCGCCCACCGAACGAACCGCCCTGCGCTCCTACATCGGACCCGGCCCGACCGGATCCAGGCTCCCCGACCGGACCGGCACCGAAGGCGGGCCCACCGGGATGGTTACCGAATCGCGCCAAGGCCGACGGACCGGCCGGCGGCGCTGCCGATGACGGCTGCCAGGTCTGGGCGGCCTCGTCCCAGACATAGGCACCGTCATCGCTGACCCAACGGCCGTGCTCGTCGAGAAGCATCTGTCGTCCTTCATGCCGGAGACGGACCGCTTCCAGGGTGCCATGTCGGGTAAGAGCCCGGATCGACCGGGTACCGCCGGTGGTTGGCACACCACGGGCACGCCCGTCGGGCTCGCGCACCAGCGAGCGATACCTCACGCGACGGCTACCGCCTCGCAGGACGCCCGACGACCACGCATGACGTGCATCGTCGGTCACGGACTGGCAGTCACCATGATCTCCGCCTTCTGGAACTCCTTCAAAGTTGCGTATCCCGTCGTCGCCATTGCCGTGCGCAGGCCGCCGGCCAGGTTGAGGACACCGGTTCTGGTCGCCGTGCCCGGACCGGTCACGATCTGCGCGAGCATCCCGGTCGGGGCCACCGGCGACCAGCGTCCCCGCGGCAGGTCGGAGTGCAGCACGTCCATCGGCCAGACCCCGCCCTGGCCCGGGGCCTCCTCTGCGGCCGCGAGCGCCGCGTCCACCATGACCGCGTCCGCGCCGCAGGCCACCGCCTTCGCGACGTCACCGCCAGTCCGAAGGTCACCATGCGCGACGACGTGGACGTAGCGGCCGCCCGACTCGTCGAGATAACGCATGCGCGCACCGGCCGCGTCCGCGATGGCGGTGGCGAGCGGCACGCCGACCCCGAGCTCGTCCCGGGTACGGTCACCGAAGCCGGACCCGACGCCCACGATGACACCGGCCGCCCCGGTGCGCATGAGGTGCAATGCGGTGGAGAACGACGCGCACCCGCCGACCAGCACCGGGATGTCCAGCTGCCCGATGAACCGTTTGAGGTTGAGCGGCTCACTGCGGCGGGACTGATGCTCCGCCGAAACCGCCGTACCGTGGATGACGAGCAGATCGATCCCGGCGGCCAGTACGTGCGGGCACAGGGCCTTGACCTTCTGCGGGCGCAGCGCCGCGGCCACGACCACCCCAGCGTCCCGAAGCTCGGTGAGACGCTGCGCGATCAGCCCCGGCTGGACCGGCGCGGAGTACAACGCGCGCAGCCGATCGGTTGCCGCGTCCGGGCCCTGGGCGGCCCCGATCTTGCTGAGCTCGGCGATGTGGTTCTCCGGCTCCTCGTACCGAGTCCACAGCCCCTCGATGTGCAGAACACCGAGACCACCGAGCCGGCCGAGCGCGATCGCCGACGCGGGTGAGGTCACCGCGTCGGCCGGAGCGGCCACGAGCGGCAGGTCGAACCGGTAGGCGTCGATCTCCCAGGCGAGCGAGACGTCCGCCGGGTCACGGGTCCGACGGGATGGAATGATGCCGACGGCGTCGAGACCATACGCGATCCGCGCGCTCTTGCCGATGCCGATCTCGATCTCTGCCACTGCTGGCGCCTCCTGATTGGGCCGGCAGGCTCGTGCCGACCGGAAAACCGACGTATCTGCTCCACGACTGACCGAACATCCCGGTGACCAGGTGACCAGGTGACCGCGCACAAGACGCGACGGCCGTCACCGGCCTGGGGACGGCCCGGCGACGGCCTGGTCGGTCGCGCGGCGCGACGGCGTCAGCGCGCGGAGTTGTAGTTCGGCGCCTCGACGGTCATCTGGATGTCGTGGGGGTGACTCTCGATCAGCCCCGCCGAGGTAATACGGATCAACTGCGCCTCATCCTGCATCCGCCGGATGGTGGGCGAGCCGGTGTAGCCCATCGCCGCCCGCAGACCGCCGACCAGCTGATGGGCCACGGCCGCCAGTGGACCCCGGTAGGGCACCTGGCCCTCGACGCCCTCGGGAACCAGTTTGTCATCGGAGAGCACGTCGTCCTGGAAGTACCGATCCTTCGAGTACGACCGCGCGCTGCCGCGGCTACGCATGGCGCCGAGCGAGCCCATGCCCCGGTAAGCCTTGTACTGCTTGCCGTTGATGAAGATCAACTCTCCTGGGCTCTCGTCGACACCGGCCAGCAGGCTGCCCAGCATGACCGTGTCGGCGCCGACGGCGATGGCCTTCGCGATGTCACCCGAGTACTGCAGGCCGCCGTCTCCGATCACCGGCACACCGTGCTCCCGGGCGACGCGCGATGCCTCGTAGATGGCCGTGACCTGGGGGACGCCGACGCCGCTCACCACCCGGGTGGTACAGATCGAGCCGGGCCCGACCCCGACCTTGATGGCGTCCGCCCCGGCCGCGATCAGCGCCGCCGCACCGGCCCCGGTCGCCACGTTGCCACCGATCACGTCGAGCGGCCGGCCGTCCACCCCGGTCGGCATGTCGGTCTTGATCCGGCGCACCACGTCGGGCACGGCTCGATGATGCCCGTGCGCGGTGTCCACGACGAGGAAGTCGACCCCGGCGGCGACGAGGACCTGGGCGCGCTTGTAGGCGTCCTCCCCCACACCGACGGCGGCGCCGACCATCAGCCGGCCATCGGTGTCCTTGGTGGCGTGCGGGTACTGCTCCCGCTTGGTGAAGTCCTTGACTGTGATCAGACCGCGCAGCCGGTCACGCTCGTCCACGATCGGCAGCTTCTCGACCTTGTGGCGGCGGAGCAGGGCGAGCGCGTCCTCCGGCGAGACGCCCACCGGTGCGGTGATCAGCGGCATCGGGGTCATGACGTCCTGCACTCGACGCGAGTAGTCCCGCTCGAAGCGGATGTCCCGGTTCGTCACAATGCCGACCAGCCGGCCGTCGGATTCCGTCACCGGGACACCCGAGATCCGGTACCTCGCCATGAGGACGTTCGCGTCCTCCAAGGTGGCGTCGGGCCCGCAGGTCACCGGTGCGGTGATCATCCCGGACTCGGAACGCTTCACCATGTCGACCTGCTGCGCCTGCTCGTCGATCGAGAGGTTGCGGTGCAGTACCCCGACCCCGCCCTGGCGCGCCATCGCGATGGCCATACGGGCCTCGGTCACCGTGTCCATGGCCGACGACACCAACGGCACGGCGAGATCGATGCTCCGCGACAGGCGGGTCGTCGTGTCCGCCTCCGCCGGTACCAGGTCGGAGGCGGCCGGAAGCAGCAGCACGTCGTCGAAGGTCAGCCCGAGCATCGCCAGCTTCGGCGGTACCGCGGCGGCATCGGCCCCCAGCAGGTCGGGACGCGCGCCGACGTGGGTGCCCACCCCGGCCGGCAACGTGAAATCGGTGGCGAGGGGACCGTTCATGGCACCTTCCATTCCGCGTTGACCGAGGCCGCGGACCCAGACCGACGCCGCGGCACGAGCCCCGCCCGCCGTCCTGGAGCGACGGGTCGCGCGCAACGGCGGAAAAGTATACCTACTACCAGAACCGGGCTACCAGAACCGGGCACCGAGCGGCGGCACAGACTCCATCGTAGAGGTCACCGGCACATATCGGCGGTTCCGGCGTGACCGACATCGCCCGTGACCGACATCGCCATGGATGACATTTCTCTATACCACAGCGCCGCCCACCGGGCCTGATCGGGACCCGCGCGCCCAGCAGAACAGCGGACCGACCGCGACGGACTATGTCCAGAGCGCCGCACATCGGTGCCGAGACTCCGGATCGGGACCACTAAGCAGTCCGGGCAAGCGTAGCGTGGTCGTCGTGAGCGACGAGCCTGTCGACCCCTTCGCGGGCGACCCCGAGGATCCGGCTGCCGAGCTCGCGCGCCTCGACTCCGTTGACGACCTCGACCTGCTCGAACCGCTGTCCTTGCACGAGCGGGAGGAAGTCCTCGCCGAGCTGGGAGACCTCGACGTCTTCCGCACGCTGCTCGAGCCGCGCGGCTACCGCGGCCTTGTCGTCGACTGCGAGGGCTGCGCCGAGCCCCACTTCTTCGACTGGGACCTGCTGGCTGGCAACCTGCGCAACCTTCTCAACGAGGGGCGGACGAGAGTCCACGAGCCGGCGTTCGCGCCGGACCCGTCGTGCTACGTCAGCTGGGATTACGCCCGCGGCTTCGCCGACGGGATCTACGAGGCATCCGCCGCCTCGGAGGCGGACTCGCGCTGAGGCGGCCTCGCGTCGCCGCCTGACCGGACACCCGGCCGGGGTGGATGCTGCGCGCCGACGGAGCGCGGCCGGCGGTGGCCACGCTAATTCCCGCTCAGGCCGTGTGACCAGCCGACCACCGGGGTAGGCGTTCGACCGTCAACAAAAGTTCCGCCGGACCTGCGGATCCGGCGCGGTCGGTCAGCCATGACGGAACACGGCGCCGGCCGGAAGTCCCGCGGCCGACTCGGACCCTGATCCGCCTGAGATCCCTGGACATCCAGGGACTTCCCGACCGTGCAACGGCCGGGCGGAACGACCCGTGACGCGGGCTCACCCGGGTGAAATTTCAAGATCACTCAGAGGGTGACCCGGTACTACGGTGAAGTGGCGGCGCTTGCCGCTCAGGTCGAAAGGGGGCTCAGATCGATGACCGACGTCCGACGACTTCCAGGCCCCGGCGCGGAGAAGTGGGAATGGCAGCTGCACGGGGCGTGCCGTGGTGAGAGCACGGAGCTCTTCTTCCACCCGGAGGGCGAACGGGGGCCGGCCAGAGCCGCCCGTGAGGCCGCGGCCAAGGCGGTCTGCGCCCGCTGCCCAGTCATCCGCGCCTGCGGTGAGTACGCGCTGACCGCCCGGGAGCCCTATGGCGTATGGGGCGGGCTGAGCGAGTCCGAACGGGATGCGATCCTCACCGGCCGCTCCCGGCGGGGGGCCACGAGACGCACCCCGGCCCGGCCCGGACTCGCACCGGCCTGCTGAGAGAGGGCGGCCAGGGGCCGATAGGCGGACGGGTCGGGATATCCGGTCCTGATCTCCTGGACCACCCACGACGGGTGAGCGACCCGACAGCGACCCGACGCGGCGGCGGCCCAACGCGCCGGAGCCCGGTCGATCATCAAGGACCGACCGGGCTCCGGACGTACCGGGGCCCGGGGGCCGGGCCGCACCCGGCGGGGCCCCACGACGCCGATCCGGTCAGAAACCCGGGCCCTGCGGGTGACTGTGCCCGTGCCCGTGGCCGCGGCCGTCCTGGGGAGCGGGCTCCGCCGGCTTCTCGACGACCAGGCCCTCGGTGGTGATGAGCAGAGCCGCGATCGAGGCGGCGTTCGCCACCGCCGACCGGGTGACCTTGACCGGGTCGACGACGCCGGCCGCGATCAGATCGGTGTACTCGCCGGTGGCCGCGTTGTACCCACGACCCGGCTCGAGCTCCTTGACCTTGGAGACGATGACCGCGCCCTCCAGACCAGCGTTGCGCGCGATCCACGACAGCGGGGCGTCGAGCGCGGAGCGCACGATCCGTACCCCGGCGAGCTCGTCCCCGGTACGGCCAAGCCCGTCGTCGAGCACGGACGCCACGTGGGTGAGCGCGGAACCGCCGCCGGCGATGATGCCCTCCTCGATGGCCGCGCGGGTGGCCGACACGGCGTCCTCGAGGCGGTGCTTCTTCTCCTTGAGCTCCACCTCGGTGGCGGCGCCGACGCGGATGACCGCGACCCCACCGGCGAGCTTGGCCAACCGCTCCTGCAGCTTCTCGCGGTCCCAGTCGGAGTCGCTGACCTCGATCTCCTGCTTGAGCTGACGCACCCGATCTGCGATCGAGGAGGCCTCGCCAGCCCCGTCGACGATGGTGGTGTTGTCCTTGTCCACCGTGACCCGCCGGGCCCGGCCCAGGTCGGCCAACGTCACCGCATCGAGGGAGAGACCGACCTCCGAGGCCACCACCTGGCCGCCGGTGAGCACGGCAATGTCCTGCAGCAGCGCCTTGCGGCGGTCCCCGAACCCGGGAGCCTTGACCGCGACGACCTGGAAGGTCTTGCGGATCGAGTTCACCACCAGGGTGGACAGGGCCTCGCCCTCGACCTCCTCGGCGATGATCAGCAGCGGCTTGCGCTCCTGGACGACCTGCTCCAGCACGGGCAGGATTTCGTTCAGCGCCGAGATCTTGCCCGGGTAGAGCAGGACGTAGGCGTCCTCAAGCACGGCCTCCTGGGCCTCGGCGTCCGTGACGAAGTACGGCGAGATGTAGCCCTTGTCGAACTGCATGCCCTCGGTCAGTTCAAGATCCAGTCCGAGGGTCTGGCTCTCCTCGACCGTGATGACGCCATCCTTGCCGATCTTGTCGATCGCCTCGGCGATCAGTTCCCCGACCTGCGAGTCCTGAGCGGAGATGGCGGCGACCTGGGCGATGGTCTCCTTCGAGTTGACCTCGATGGCCTGCTTCAGCAGGGCCGCGGAGACGGCCTCGACGGCGGCCTCGATGCCCAGCTTCAGCGCCAGTGGGGCGGCCCCCGCGGTCACCTGCTTGAGACCGAAGCGCACCATTTCCTGGGCCAGCACGGTCGCCGTCGTGGTGCCGTCGCCAGCCACGTCGTTGGTCTTGGTGGCGACTTCCTTCGCGAGCTGGGCGCCCAGGTTCTCGTAGGGGTCCTCCAGCTCGATCTCGCGCGCGATCGTCACCCCGTCATTGGTGATCGTCGCGACGCCGTAGTGCTTGTCGATGACGACGTTGCGACCACGCGGGCCGATCGTCACCTTGACCGCGTTGGCCAGGGCGTTCACCCCGTGCTCGAGCGCGCGGCGGGCGTCCTCGTTGAACGTCAGAATCTTCGACATACCTGGTTGTCCTCCCGACACCGAATACCGGTGGAAAACAGCAGGGGCGCGCCCCGCCGGCGGGCCCGGCGGGAACCGGGCGGCCGCCAGCGGGACGCGCCCCTTGGTGCTACCGGCGAGCGGCCTACTTCTCGATGATCGCGAGAACGTCGCGAGCGGAGAGCACGAGGTACTCCTCGCCCGAGTACTTGACCTCGGTGCCGCCGTACTTGCTGTAGAGCACCACGTCGCCGACCTTGACGTCGAGCGGGACGCGCTTGCCGTCCTCGAACCGACCCGGGCCGACCGCGAGAACGATGCCCTCCTGGGGCTTCTCCTTCGCCGTGTCCGGAATCACGATCCCGGACGCGGTGGTCTGCTCCGCGTCGGAGGGCTGCACGACGATACGGTCCTCGAGAGGCTTGATAGCAACCTTGGTGGCGGTCGTCACGATCGACCTCCCCCTTCCTGCGCTGGATGAGAGAGCGACCCTGGCGGCCTGCCGTCGCGGGTGAACAGGCGCCTGTTGTCGCTGGCACTCTCACGTGCCGAGTGCCAACTTAGCACCCGCGCCGCAGACGTCAACCAAGACGGTCGGATCTGACAAGACGGCGGGAATTCAGGTCGTCCCGAGCCGGCCCCTGGCCAAGACCCGGCCCCCTTCGCGGCGGCCCGCTCCCACCGGTCGGCGCCCGGCGCCACGAGGCCACATGAGCACATGAGCACATGAGCACATGAGCACATGAGCACATGAGCACATGAGCACATGAGCACATGAGCACACGGGGACATGGGGCACCATGAGGACATGATCTGGATGTGGGAGGCCAAGGCTGCGGCCGGCCGGGCGGGTGGCCTGCGGGACTGGGCGATCGATGCGCTTGCGGAGCGCGACGGCGAGGTCTACGTCAGCAGCCAACGGGGCGAGGATCTCGTCGTCATCATGCTGCGGACGCCGCCCGATGCGGGCACGTCCGCGCAGACTACCGGGGACACCCGCTGCCCGCTGCCGGAGCCACCGGCCGAGCTGACGAACGGCGATCCGCGTGCCTGGCGGTTCGAACAGGTCAGGGCTCGGCCCGAGAGGTGATGAGCAACGTCGCCTCGACGCGGTCGAGCAGCTCCGCGTAACCAATGGTGTCGATCTTCCGGACCCGCATCACGTAGGCATCTCCGCCGGAAGGCTGGTAGTAACCGCGACGCAGCCCAATGTCGACAAAACCGAGCCGGCTGTAGAGGGCGCGGGCCGCCTGGTTGTCGGTGCGGACCTCCAGCCCGCAGCTGCGGGCACCCGCCCGCCGGGCGTCACGCAGCAGGGCGATCATCAGACGGGCGCCCACCCCCCGCCCGCGCATCCGGGGCACAACGCCGATCGTCTGGATGTAGGCGCCGTCCTCGGCGAGCGCCAGCCCCGCATAACCGACGATCGCGGACGTGTCGTGCGTCGGGACGCCCTGTGGACGCCACAGCGCCGTCAGGTACCGTCGCTGCTCGCCCTGCGCGAGTTCGGACCAGAACAGCTCGGCCGTCCACGGATCGATGTCGAATACCGTCTGCTCCAGCTCGGCGACCATCGCCACGTGCCACCAGCGCATTGGAACGAGGAGCAGATCCGGCCCATCCGGACCGGTAGGGTGTGATCGCGGCTGCGTCAAACCGTGACCGGCTTCGGTGTGTGCGGTTCGGTCGCGTCCGGCCGCCGCAGGTAGAGCGGGACGAGGGGCTGGGGAGCGCGCCCGGCCAGCACGTCGGCCCCGGCGAGACCGACGAGCAGCTCTGGCCGGGGATAGCCGTCGTCCGGCTGGCCTGCGCCGGGCGCGGGCGCCTCCCCGGCCGTGGTACCGGCCGCGGCCGCGGCGAGTTCGGCGAAGATCTCCGGGTAGAGCACCGTTCCCGGGCCGACGACGCGGTCGACACCGAGGCCGCGCAGGAACCGGACGACGTCGGCCGGACGGCCAACGGCCGGATCGCCGACCCGCACCCCGTCGCGGTAACAGGCCCAGAAGACCTCGCGCCGACGGGCATCCGTCACGACGGCGACGGAGCCGCCGGTGGCGGCACCGATGGCATCCAGTGAGCACACCCCGTGCACCGGCACGCCCAGTGCGTCGGCGAAGGCGGCGGCGGTCACCATCCCGACCCGCAGACTGGTGAACGGCCCGGGACCGGCGCCCACAACCACGGCGTCGAGATCGGTGGGGCGGGCACCCCCCTCGGCGAGCACCGCGCGCATCGACGACGCCAGCAACTCCCCGTGGCGGCGGGCGTCAACGGTGACCATGACCGCTCGCGGCCACACGTGCACCCCGAGCGCGGCGCGCTCGCCACCCGTCCCACTCACCGGCCGCGCGGGGTCGGACGACGTCAGCTCGGCAAGCGCGACCGAGCACGCTGCCGTGGATGTGTCAAGAGCCATCACCAGCACTCGTCCAGACTACGGATCGCCTCGCCGACCACGGCGGGCACCCGCCCCACCACCACGATGCCACCGATGTCACGCCGCGCGCGGCGGGTCGATGCGGGGAGTCTCAACTCACCGGCGCACGTGCGCGCAGCCGTTCGATCCAGCTGGCCCCGGACGGGACGAGGCGGACTATCCGCGTCTCCCCGACCTCGTCGGCACGTGGCCGGGAGATCATGATCTCCAGATGATCCTGCGTGAGACGTTCCACGAGACCGACGCCCCACTCGACCACGGTGACCGAGGTGTCGACGTCGGCGTCGAGGTCGAGATCGTCGACCTCGGCGACCCCACCGAGCCGGTAGGCGTCCACGTGCACGAGGGGAATCCGCCCGTCCGGGTAGATCCGGGCCAGCACGAACGTCGGCGAGGTGACCGTTTCCCGCACGCCCAGCCCGGCCGCGATCCCCTGGGCCAGGACCGTCTTGCCCGCGCCAAGCGGGCCGGAGAGCACGAGCAGGTCCCCGGGTCGCAGCAGGGTGGCCAACCAGGCCCCGAACTCCCGCATGCGCTCCGCCGTGGACACCTCGACCGTGTTCATGTGCCTTCCGTCGTCGCCTCGCTCCGGGGCCCGCGTGGGGAAACGGAGAATGTCTCGGCCCGTGCCGACCGACCGGCCCGTGCCGACCCCGACCGACCGGTCCGTCCCGACCGACCGGTCTGTGCCGGCGCCGACCGGTCGGCCCGTGCCGACCGCGGGCGCGGCATGGCGCGTGGCACCATCGCCTGCCGTGCCATCTCCCGGATGGCGGCGTTCACCACGTCCGGGCGTTCCAACATGATGGCGTGCCCGGCGCCCTCCTCGACGATGAGCTCCGCCCGGGGCAACACCTCCGCCAGGGTGCGGCTGTGGGCAAGCGGGGTCATCAGGTCGGCGTCCCCGACGATGAGCACGGTCGGGATCTCCGCCAGCCGCTCGGCCGCCACGAGCCGATCGTGGTCGAGCAGGGTGGGCAGGAACGCCGCGATGACCGGGATCGGGGTGTCCGCGACCATGGTCTCCAGGAAGGAGACCACCGACGGCGGTAGTTCGGTCGATCCGAACCCGATGCGCCGCGTCAGCTCCCACGACAGGTCGCTGCCCCGCCGCCGGGCACGTTCGAGCAGGCTCGGCGCGTGCCGCATACCGACCGCGAAACCCGGCAGAACGCGGCGCACCACCCCGGTCACCGACGCCGGCAGCCCGAAGGTCAGCCGGGCCAGCTCACCGGCGCTGGTGGCGAGCAGGGCCACCCCGACGATGCGGTCATCGAACAGTTCCGGGTGGGTGTCGGCCAGACCCAGCACCGTCATGCCGCCCATCGAATGGCCCACCAGGATGATCGGCCCCCGGGGGACCCGCTCGGTGATCACTCGGAAGAGGTCGTCGGCGAGTACGTCGATGGTGCAGTTCTTGACCTCGGACGGCCCGGAACGCCCATGCGCCCGCTGATCATAGAAGACCATCCGGCCGAGGTCCGTGAGCGCCCGCTGCTGCAGGATCCAGGAATCGGCCGTGACGCAGAACCCGTGGACGAACACCAGCGTCACCGGGGCGTCCGACGGGCCGATCTCCTCGATGTACAGCGGAACACCGTCCCCCGCGATCACGGTGGTGACCCAACCCCTGATCGGCTCGATCCGCGCGTCGGACGCGAGATCGGCCATCCCACGCCGACGGCGGATCATCCGCCGCTCGGCGACCAGGCCCGCCGCGACGGCAGCGGCACCGACCACCCCGAGCGACCCCGTGGCCCGAGCCGAGCGGGAACCCGCGATCGCACCCACGGTCTTCGCCATCGGCGCCACCTCTCCTCGGTGCCTCTTCTGCACCGATGATGCACCCGGCCACGCCGGCCGACGGGCCCCCCGGCCGGGACGTGGGGGGCGTCAGCCGGGGCCTGGGGAGCGTCGGATGCGCGGCCGGGGAAGCTTACCGGGCCTGTACGCGGATCCCGTGCTCAGGCGAAGCCCGGCATCGGGAAGGCGGCGGTCAGCTCGGTGACCTGCTCCCGGACCCGGGTGATGGTCGCGGTGTCGCCGGCCACGGCGGCCTTGACGACATCGTCGATCCAGCCGGCGAGCACCGGCATGTGACCGGCGCCCAGGCCGCGGGTGGTGATGGCGGCGGTTCCCAGTCGGATACCGGACGGGTCGAAGGGCCTGCGCTGGTCGAAGGGCACCGCGTTGTAGTTCAGCTCGATCCCGGCCTGGTCGAGCGCCCGGGCCGCGGGCTTGCCGCCGATGTCCCTGCCGGTCAGGTCGATCAGGATCAGATGGTTGTCGGTACCGCCGGTGACCAGGTCGAAGCCCCGCTCCACCAGGGCCTCGGCCAGCGCGCGGGCGTTCGCCACGACCGCGTGCGCGTAGTCGCGGAACGCGGGTGCCGCCGCCTCGCGCAGGGCGACGGCGATCGCCGCGGTGGTGTGGTTGTGCGGCCCGCCCTGCAGGCCCGGGAACACCGCCTTGTCGATCGCGGTGGCGTGCTCGGCGTCGGAGAGGAGCATCGCCCCGCGCGGGCCGCGCAGCGTCTTGTGCGTGGTGGTGGAGATCACCGGGGCGTGCCCCACCGGCGAGGGGTGTGCCCCACCCGCGATCAGCCCGGCGATGTGCGCGATGTCCGCGACGAGCACCGCCCCGACCTCCCGCGCGATCGCGGCGAACCCCGGGAAGTCGATCGTCCGCGGGATCGCCGTACCGCCGCAGAAAATAATCCTGGGACGCTCGGCCAGGGCGAGGTCGCGCACCTCGTCCAGGTCGATGCGGCCGGTGCCGGCGCGCACGCCGTACCGGACGCTGCGGAACCACGTGCCGGTCGCGGAGACGCTCCAGCCGTGGGTCAGATGGCCGCCCATCGGCAACGACAGGCCCATCACGGTGTCCCCTGGCTCGGCGAAGGCCAGATAGACGGCGAGGTTCGCCGGGGAACCCGAGTACGGCTGGACGTTGGCGTGCTCGACCCCGAACAGCGCCTTGGCACGGTCGACCGCAAGCGTCTCGATCGGATCGATGACCTGCTGGCCCTCGTAGTAACGCCGACCGACGTAGCCCTCGGAGTACTTGTTGGTCAGCACGGAGCCGGACGCCTCCAGCACCGCGGTAGAGACGTAGTTCTCCGACGCGATCAGCCTGATCGACGAGAACTGGCGCATGGCTTCGGCCTCGACGAGACCGGCGAGTTCGGGATCGGCGACGGCGAGGTGGGGAATCGGTGGTTGATGCACCTTGACCTCCGGCAGGTCTGATCCGGCCGGGGGTGCCCAGGCGCGCGGCACCGTTCCGCTCGATCGCTCCCCGGTGGTCAGTTCCACCTCGATGCGCCAGTCACGACTCCGGGCCGAGTCTAGGGGATGGGCCCCGCCCCACGGCACCGGATCCACGCCGGTGCGACGCGTCGTGACGGCACCGAGCGTCGTGAAGACGACAAACGTCGTGAAGAAGACAAGCCGGGCGTAGGCCACAGCGCCGACGCCCGCCGGACCGGGTGGGAGCGGGCCGACTACCGTGGAAGTGCCGCCCCCGGCTGGATCGACTGGATCGAGAAGCCGGGAGCGGGCGGATCCGGTGGGATCAGATCGATCAGCGGGTGTGGACCGGAGGCGGAGATCGTGCGGCTGAGGTGGCACAGGAGCAAGGACATCCCGGCGAGCGCCGGCCGTCGTCTGACGGGCCCGGAGCGCGCCGCCGCACTGGGGGTGCCAGACGACACCGAGCCGGCCGAGGGCCCCGGCGCCGCGGCTCCGGCTCCGGTGTCGGCCGGGCCGGTGATGCTGACACTGACTACCCGTTCCCGCCTCGAGGAGGCCGAGCGCGAGGCCGCCGTCTCCCGCCCCGTGCGTCGGCGGATGGAGCGCGGCTCGCTCGGCGGCCACGTGTCGCCCACCGGCGGTCACGGTTCCGGCGGTGCCTGCGGCCCCGGCGGCTGCGGCTGAGCCCGCATCCCGCATCTTCGACTCGTCCGGCGCCGCCCGAGAGGCCGCCCGACGGGCCGTCATCAGACGTAGCGGCGGGGGACCCGAGCCCCGACCCGGCTGACGATCTCGTAGTTGATGGTGCCCAGCGCCGCAGCCCAGTCGTCCGCGGTCGGTTCGCCGCGGTCACCGGGGCCGAAGAGCAGCACCTCATCGCCGGCCGCCACCTGGTCGTCACCCACATCGAGGACGAACTGATCCATGCAGACCGTGCCGGCGATGCGTCGGCGCCGCCCGCCGAACAGCACCTCCGCGGTGTTCGTCGCGGACCTGGGGATGCCGTCGGCGTAGCCCAGCGGCACCACGGCGAGCGTCGTCTCGCGTGTTGTCGTGTACCGGTGCGCGTAGGAGACGCCGGTTCCCGCCGGTACCCGCTTGGTCAACGCGGCGTGCGTCGTCAGCGTCATCGCGGGGCGCAGACCGAAGGCCGCCGACGGCCCGACCTCCGGGCCCGGGGACAGTCCGTAAACGGACACTCCCGGTCGAACCAGGTCGAAATGCGCCTCCGGGCTGACCAGGGTGGCCGCCGAGTTCGCCAGATGCCGCACGGACGGGTGTAGCCCCGCCTTCGTGGCGATGTCGATCGCATCCCGGAAACGCCCGATCTGACCCTGCACCGTGGGATGCCCGGGGGCATCGGCGAACGCGAAGTGGCTCCACACGCCGATCACCTCGATCACGCCCTCGGCCTCGAGTGCCGCCGCGGCGTCGCACAGCGCCGGCCAGTCGGCCTCCGTGGCTCCCGCCCGGCCGAGGCCCGTGTCCGCCTTGAGGTGCACCCGGGCGGTACGGCCGGTCCGCCGGGCCGCCGCGGCGGCCTCCTCGAGCGCCCAGCCCGCGGACGCGGACAGGTCGACATCCGCGGCGATGGCGGCGGCGAACGATTCACCGGGCGCCGCGAGCCAGGACAGCACCGGGACGGTGAACCCGGCCGCGCGCAGGGCAAACGCCTCCTCGAGGAACGCCGTGCCGAGCCAGGTGGCCCCGCCCTCCAGGGCCGCCCGCGCGCACGGGATCATGCCATGGCCGTAGCCGTCAGCCTTGACGACCGCCATGGTGGCGGCGTCGCCTGCCCGGGCGACGAGGGCGGCCACCGACGTGCGGACCGCGTCGAGATCGATGGCGGCATAGGAACGAAGATCATTCCTGGCAGGAGGATCGGCCCGCTGTTCGGTCACGCCGTCACGCTACTCCGCGTGGCATCCGTCGCTGGTCGAGCAGGTCGCCGATGACCTGGGGCAGGATGGCGGGCAGATCATTCGCTGCCAGCGGCACGGGGGCCCGCTCGGCGGCCCGGCCGTGCAGATAGGCGCCGACCGCCCCGGCCGTCGCCGGGGCGAGCCCGGCGGCGAGCAGTGAGCCGATCAGGCCGGTCAGCACGTCACCGGTCCCGGCGGTCCCCAGCCATGCCGATCCGGTCGTGTTGACCAGCGCCCATCCATCCGGCCGCACGACGAGCGTGCGGGCGCCCTTGAGCAGGATCACCGCTCCCGTCGCCGCCGCGGCCCGCCGGAGAACGGCGAGCCGATCGTCGGCGAGTTCGGCGGCGGTGGTCTGCGCATCCCCGCCAAGGGCGACCGAGACGAACCGCTGGAACTCGCCCTCATGCGGTGTGATCAGCACCGGCGCCGCCCGCTCGGCGACGGCAGCGGGCCGCGCCGCGATGATCTCGGCAAGCGGGTCGAGGCCTCCCGCGTCGACCAGGACCGGAAGGTCCGTCGCCAGCAACGCCGTCAGCAAGGTACGGACCGCGGGTCCCGGCGCCAGGCCCGGGCCGATCGCCCAGGCCTGGACCCGGCCGGCGGCCAGCATCGCGTCGGCGTCACCGGCCTCGATGGCGGTCACGACGGCCTCGGGATGCGACATCCGCACGAAATCGCCGGCCCTGCTCACGACCGCGCCGATGGCCTCGCCCGCGGCCTTCTCGGCGTGCCCCTCGGCCTTCTCAGCGTGCCCCTCGGTCACTACCCGCAGATACCCGGCGCCGCCGCGCAGCGCGCCGCCGACCGCGAGCACCGCGGCGCCCGGATAGGCGCCGCTGCCGGCAACGAGGCCGAGGACCCCGCGACTGTACTTGGACGCCCTCGGGCTGGGAACGGGCAGCGTCGCGGCAACGTCGGCATCGTCGAGAGCGCACAGGTCGGGTTCAGGCAGGTTCAGTCCGATGTCGACCAGCTCGACGGGACCGGTGTGGGCGGCACCGGGCATGAGCCACAAGCCGCGTTTGCGGGTACCGAAGGTGACAGTACTGCTCGCCCGGACCGCCGGCCCCGCGACGGCCCCGGTATCCGCGTCCACCCCGCTGGGGACGTCGACCGCCACCGTCCGTTCGGGGGGCGCCAGAGCGGCGAGCCGGGCGTACGGCCCGCGCAGCCCGCCCCGGCCACCGATGCCGAGCAACCCGTCCAGCACCAGATCGGCGGCGGCGAACAGAATACGCAGCCGCTCATCGTCGATCGGCTGCCCCGCACCCGCCGGACCGCCCGCGCCCACCACCGGACCCGGATGGTGCAGTCGACCACCGGCCGCGAGCAGGGCGGCGGTGCCTTCCGGATGGGTGCGGCCGGGTGCCACCGCATCAACCCGCGCCCCTCGGGCGGCCAGCCGCGCTCCGGCCCAGAGGGCGTCACCACCGTTGTCGCCACCGCCGGCGAGCACGACGACGCGGGCACCGTAGACCCGCCCGAGGCGTCGTGCGGCGTGCGCGACGAGCCCGTGCACCGCCCGCTGCATCAGAGCGCCGGGGGGCAGCGAGGCGAGCAGCGGCGCCTCGGCACCTCGAACCTGTTCAACCGTATGGGCATTGCGCATGCCGACATGCTGCCCCGCTCCGATCCGCGGGCGCCCGACAGGCCGGCACGGGCCCACCGGACCCGACCATGCTCAGGTCTCGGCAACGACCATCGCCACGGCCACGCCGCCGTCGTGGGTGAGCGAGAGATGCCAGGACGCGATGCCGAGCCGGGCCGCCGCGGCGGCCACCGTGCCGATGATCCGTAACGACGGTCGCCCCCCGGTACCGAGAACCACCTCGGTGTCGTGCCACTCGAGACCGGGGGGTGCGCCGAGAACCTTGGCGACCGCCTCCTTCGCCGCGAACCGGGCGGCCAACCGCTCGGGCCGGGCGAGGCTCCGTTCGGTCGCGGTGAACAGCCTCATCGCGATGCCCGGCGTGCGTGCCAGCGTCACGGCGAACCGGTCAACATCCACCACGTCCACTCCGACGCCCACCACCGCCACCTGGGAAGGTTCCCACAAACGCGGTGTTACCCCGCCGTCGGCACCGGGACGGCCGGTGAGGTCCCCGCTAGCCGGTTCACGCCCACCTCGCCGAGGCGCCCGCGCCCCGCTGATCAACGCTTCGTCGATCAGCGCGTCGCAGCCCGCCCCGGGGCCGATCCGCCGTTGCCGTCATCCTTGCTGCCACCATCGGGAGCGGTGCGGCCCTTGTCCGCGCCGGTACCCGTGGCGGCACCCTCCGGTCTCATCGGGGGCTCGACATCGTCCCCGGCGAGGATCCGGTAGAGACCACGGCGGGTCTCGGCGAGCAGGGACCGCGCCGCGGCGATCTGCGCTTCGTCTCCGGCCTGGGCCACCTGGACGATGGCCGCACCGACGGCGAACGCCAGCGTTCGCAAACTGGTGAGATCGTCATCGACCGCCGCCGCGGCGGTCTCCCACGGCTTGCGCCCCCCTGCGCGTGCCTCGACGTGCGCCCGCCCGGCGTCGGTGAGATGGAAGACTCGCTTGCCCTCCGCCTCCTCCGCGCGCACGAGCCCCTCGTCGGCCAGCAGCGACAGGACCGGGTAGACCGACCCCGGGCTCGGCCGCCAGATGCCACCACTACGCTCCGCGAGCTCACGGATCATCTGGTAGCCGTGCATGGGCTCCTCGGCCAGCAGCGCGAGCAGCGCCTCCCGGACGTCACCCCGCCCCACCTTCGGCCCACGGCCGAAGCTGCCGGGACCGCCAAAACCGGGGCCGCCGAACCCCGGACCGAACCCCGGACCGAACCCCGGGCCGGGAAAGCCGCCGAACGGCCAGCCCGGTCCGCCCCGGCGGCCTCTCGGCCCGCCTCCTCCGTGCCCACCGTGCTCACGATGCCCACCGTGCTCACGATGCCCACCGCGGCCACCACGGCCGGCGCGACCGCTCTCGGAGTGGTCCTGCTCGCCGGCCACCGCCTCCGACCGGCCACCACACTCCCCCCAGGCGCTCACCGCCTCGAAGAAGTCCCGCAGCCGGGACGGGCCGAACCCGGCCTCGCATCCCCAGCGGCCCCATGGGCCCGGCATCACCTGTGAAACCACGATCATTCCCTTCGGGTCGGCGCGACCGGAGCCATCCGCCCACACCTCATCACGTAGGCTCACGATATATCGCGATGCAATCGACAACAAGACCTACTCGCCTAGGCATCCCCGAACCGCGCGAATTCCGTAGGATTGAGCAGTGATCATTTCGGGGTCCGGGGAGAACGGGCACGGCGGAGACGCCGTCACCCCGCTCGAGGCAGCCTTCGAGGAACGTGCCTGCGCACAGCACGCCGGCACCGACGTCTTCATAGAAGGGGTGAATCTGGCCCTTCTCGGTCGAGTCGAACAACTCCGCATCCGCCCCACCAACGCATCCGGCACGGTGGACGACGACGGTTCGTACGAGGTCCGCCTGGAGGCGGCCGACGACGGGCCACGGACGGGCTGTACCTGCACCGAGGGATCCACCGGCTCGTTCTGCCGGCATGCGGTCGCGGTCGCCCTCGTGGCCACCGGCTCGGCGGGACTCGCCGAGGACGACGAGGACATCGAGGGGGAGGACGGCGCGATCCTCGGTGAGGAGACCCTCTTCACCGACGACCCGGTCCACGCCGCGATGCGCGTCTTCCTCAGCCGCGCCCCTCGCGCCGAACTCGTCGAGACCCTGCTCGACGCCGCCGACGACAACGACGCCGTCGCCGATGCGCTGTGGGAGGCGACGGTCGCCTGGCACGGCCGTCAGCACGGAGCGACGCCGTCCACCTGACCAGGCAGGCCCGAGCCCAGCCC
>NZ_CDWWEW010000045.1:0-20285 GCF_977966315.1 Frankia sp. CeRuru1 | reverse complement strand
GGGCCAGGTCGCGCACGTCCTGCACGCCGGGAACGCTCATCAGCGCGTAGCTCACCTCGGCCGCCCGCACCGGCTCGCCGAAGGACAGCCCCATGACGTACCCGCGCACCTGCTCCGACAGCCGGCGCTTGAGCTCCTGGGCGGCCGGGGAGGCGTTGACCACCTGGGTGCCACCACTGGGCAACGGCACGTCGCGCACCAGGATGTCCGCGGACAGCGACACCGACACCGCGTCGCCGCGCTCCACCGACGGGAAGATCCCCATCGGGCGGACGTCCTCGATCGCCGCCAGCACGGCCTCCCGCACCCCGCCCGGGCCGGCCCAGATCGCCGCCGGGGTCTCGGCCACCAGCACGGTCAGGTAAAAGGGGTTGGTGATGTCCCGCTCGGTGGAGAACACCCCGTCCAGGAAGCTCAGCGTGCCGAACACCGACTGGTTCAGGTCCAGGCCGCCCAGGCCGTCGCGCACCTGCACCTGCCGGACACCGGGCACCAGGGACACCGCGACCTGCACGGCGTCCGCACTCCAGACCGAGCGCGGCGCCCGCAGCAGCAGCGCCCGGTAGCGGTCGTCCGGCCAGCGCAGGGTGCCTCCGGTCAGCGGCGCACTGTGCGTGATCCCGACCGTCACCTGCCCATCGGTGCGCGCCACCAGGGCGGCGTAGCCGGCCAGCGCGGGGTCGAGCAGGTTCCATCGCTCCAGCCGCTGCGGGAAGGTGCCGGTCACGGTGGACACCAGCGGGTCCAGGTTGCCCTCCGGCCCCGGCTGGAAGGCGCTTACCGCCACCTCGGCGACCCGCTGGGCGCTGGTCAGCACCACCTGCTCGGCGGTGGCGGCGTCGTGCCCGCCGGGGGTAAGCATCCGGGCCCCGGCCGGGATGCGCACCTCGGCGACGTCGGCCGGGAGCGTCCCGTTCAGCTGCAGGGTGACCCGCCCGCGGGCCTCGCCGAACGGCCGCGCCAGCCCGACCTCCGCCCCCAGCAGGGACAGCGCCTCGCCGGTGGCGGTGGCGATGAAGCTGTTGTCGAACATGGCGCCCAGCGCCGCCCAGGTGCGGGCATCCTCCAGGGCGGAGATCTCCAGGATCTTGCGCAGCACGGACGCCGAGGTGAGGTCGACGTCCTCGCCGAGGATGCCGCGGGCCAGGGCCAACTTCTCGGCCAGGATCCGGGTGAACGGCTTGGGCACGAACCCGCCGGCCGTCACCCCGACGTCGTCGCTGCCGGTGGCCCGCAGCACCGCGGCGTCCACGGCGACGACATCGACGGGCGGCAGGTCCGGCGGCAGGTCCGGCGGCGTCGGGTTAGACACCCGGCACCACCCCGTCGACGGACAGTGCCAGGGGGTCGCCGCTGGCCGCCTCGAACGTGGCGCGCACCGAGGCGGTGCGCCGCGAGCCCACGTCGCCCGGTTGACCTGGCTCGCCGCGCTTGTCCACCAGGGTCACGTCGATGATCCGGCGGACCCGCGGATCGCGTCGCAGGGTGTCCACCACAGCCACCCGGACCCCCTCCCGGACCAGCAGCGGGTCGACGTCGCCGGCCAGCATCCGCAGGCCGTCGAAGCCGAACCCGGTGTTGAAGACGTCGTCGCCCAGCCCGGTGGTCAGCGCGATCTCCAACGCCTGCACCAGGTTCGGTAAGCCCTCGACGACGCCGAGGTCTCGACCCCGCCCCGGCGCCGGCCGCAGCACCAGGTCGCGCCCGAGGTCCAGGCCCGGCTGGGTCGGCTCGCTGGCCAGGCCCCAGCCGAGCACCCGCCGCCGCAGGGCGGATGCCTCGGGGCCGTCCTGGGCCCGGGGGTCCCATGCTGCCATTCAGACCGCCTGCAGCGTGGTGGTGGAGGTGCGCTGCACGCTGACCGCATGCGCGGGCGGCGGCACCGCCGACCCGACGCTGGGCGCCGACAACGTCTCCAGCAGCACGGGAACGCCGCCGACCACGAGCTTGGTCGCCACCCCCGCGGTCGGCGCGGCCACCGAGGTGCAGGGCGAGGGACTGCCGCCGGCCGGGTTGGTGGCCGTGCAGGAGCCCGGCTGCACGGTCCAGCTCGACACCCCGGACTGCAGCGCCACCGGTTCGCCGCCCACCAGGAGCTTCACCGGACCGGAGTTGGCGACGACCACCTGGCCCTGCAGCGAGCAGGCCACCGTGGCCCCGGTCGTGATCACTACCGGCATCCTCATTCCACCTTCATCTGCTCGTCGACGCTGACCTTGACGTTCTTGCCGGACATCTCGACGTCCTGCTGGGTGGCCTTGATGACCACGCTGGCCGCGGCGAGGGTCAGCGTGCCCTTCGCGACTAGCCGGACGTCACCGGAGTCGGTGAACTCCAGCAGGGTGGTCCCGTCGGAGTGCTCCACCGACAGCACGACCTTGTCCGGCGCGGGCGTCGGCCTGGTGCCGGCCGGGGCCAGGCCATCGGGGCCGATCCGCAGCCGCAGGTTGCCGACCTCGATCACCCGGTGGCCGTCGGCGTCCACCAGGTCGTTGGTGGCCTTGCCGGACGGTGGGACCGGGGTGGCCGCCGCGGGCAGCGAGGCACGCTCCCCCGGCGGGACCTCCGCTGGCAGCGACAGCCACCAGTCGCCGGCCTGGGCGTCGGGCCCCGCACCGTCCGGCCACACCGCGCCGACGTCGACCGGGTCGTCCGGCTGCCCGTGCCGATGCACCGATACCACCCGGGTGCCGGGGTAGCGCGGCACCACCAGCCCGTAGCGGCCCCAGGCGAACGGCGTCGCGTACGGCACGTTCGTCTTCTCCAGCGGAGTTGCCCGGTCGACCGGCAGCCGGACGGCACCGTGCCCGGCGCCGTCGGACGCCGGCGTGGTGCCCTGCCACAGGGTGACCCGCTGCGCGGCGGCATCCCCCTCCGCGGCCGGGCGGTGCGCCCGGACCTCACCCACCTCGGCGACCTCCAGGGTGGCCAGCCGGCGCTGGATGCCGTCCTCCAGCTGTGCGCGCAGCGCGACGACCGGGTCGGGATGGTCGGTGGGCGGGGCGCCGTCGCCGGTCACCGCGCCGGCCGTGGCCGGGGTAGTACGCCGGTCCCAGCCGTCCTCGCCGGCGGCCAGGCCGACCAGGGTGAGCTCGGTGAGGAAGCCGGCCGAGCGGCTGAGCGTGTGGGTGACCCCGGTCACGTACCCGCGAGCGCCGGTGCCCTCTCCGAGCAGGCCGGTCAGCGGCGCCGCGAAGGCGCCCAGCAGCGCGGAGGCCAGGTTGGGCTGCACCGTGCCCTCACCCGGCGGCGGGTCGAAGGTGACCACGTCGCCGGGCCGGATGTCGGGGCGGCCGCGCAGCCGGACCAGCCACTGGTCGCGGCGGGCGGGCTCGGTGCCGCCGTCCGCGTCGGCGTCGAGCACCAGGGCAGGCAGCGCCTCGACCGACAGCAGCCCGGTCGGGTGGGTCAGCGCCGGCGGGTCGCCGCGCAGCGGGATCGGGCGGACGCCGACGTGCAGCGCGCCGTCGCGGACCAGCAGCAGGCCCCGCCCGTGGCGGCCGGTGGCCAGCTCCCAGCGCCGCGCGAGGCGCACCAGCGCCTCCCGGACCCGCTCGCCGCGGGCCGCCGTGAACCGGATCTCGCCGGGCCGGACCGCCGGGTCGGCCGGGGTCACCGGGTGGGTGACCGCCTGCACCCCGGCCAGCTCAGCTAGCCGGCGGGCCGCCGTCTCCAGGCCGTCCACGCTGAGCGGTTCGCGCAGCCGGGTGGTGGTCGCGACGGCGACCCGCTCGGTGCCGGTGACGACAGTCTCGTAGCGGCGGCTGCCGCGCCGCCGGGACACCCCGGTTACCGCCAGCTCCGCCACCCGGACCGGGGCGAGGGTGTCCCCGGACGCGCCGGCCGAGCCCAGCCCGGCGGTCAGCGCACCGATGCCGAGCAGGTTGGTCAGGTACCCGCCAACCGAGCTGTTGGTGTCCCGCCAGAACAGGTGCACCCGGGCGACGGCGAGCCGGGCCGCGCCGTCGGCGGTACGCGCGGCCAGCGTCTGGTGGTCGGTGTCGGTCAGCCCGGCGAACGCGACCGTCGCCGAGCCGCCCTGGATGTCGCCGGTGAGCGGCGCGGAGATCTCCGCCTCGACGGCGTCGCTGTGCAGGATGAGGGCCGGCGGGTCGGTCACGCCGCCCGCGGCGTCCACCTCGTGGAAAGTGACCACGTACCCCGGGTGGTTCCCGGTCAGCGCACCGGTCCCTAAGCCGGTCAGCAGGCTCATCGCCACTCCTGGGTCGCGGTTGCCGGCACCGGCGGGCCGAACCCGACGGCGTGCGCCGGCAACGGCTCCCCCGGACGGCGCGGCGGGCGCGGCGGGTGGTCCGGCGCCGTGCCGACGCTGCGCCAGGCTAGCCGCAGCCAGGACCCGGACGTGCCCGGGCCGACCAGCGCGCCCGCGGTCACCCGCCAGCCCAGCGGCCGGACGGCGATCTCGGCGGGCCGGGCGGGGTCGGCCGGCAGCAGCCGCTCCGCGCCCCGGACCAGGGGGACCTCGGACACCCGGCGGCCGTCGGCGACCAGCACCAGCCGGATCGGGGGGCGGGCGGCGTCGGCCAGCCCCGGCCGCCGGCTGGCACCGTCGGGCGGTGGCTCCTCGCTGGTCGAGACCACGGTCGCCGGGTCCGCGCGCAGCCACGGGCGGGCCAGCCCGGTGGGCACCACCAGGGCGAGGGTGAGCCGGGCGCTGAGCGGGAAGCGGGCCGGCAGGCCCTGGCTCAGCGTGGTGTCCAGCAGGGTGTACCCGGGCGGTGGCGCGGCGGCCGCGGACGGCGCCGGCGGCACCAGCGTGCGCACCACGACCGGGCTGAGCCGGGCCATCGTGTCCTCCTTCAACCGACCGTGCTGCAACCGACCGTGCTTCACCTGACCGTGCTTCACCTGACAACGCCTCACACTGACCACGCCTCAGCTGACCACGTCGACCAGCGCGCCGACGCCGACGGCGGCGACGTCGAGCAGCTTGCCCAGCAGCGACGGCAGCGGCAGGTGGGCCAGGGTGAGCTGGACGTCGATCACCTCACGCTTGGCGGCGCTGACCGAGAACGACAAGCTCTGCACCTGGATGTCGGTGCGGATGGTCAGCGTGGTGACCAGGATCAGCCCACCCACCTTGCCGCCAGTGAAGGCACCCAGCGCCGACCCGCGCTTGCTGGCCTCCGCGAGCTGCTCCAGGCCGAGCTTCCAGGCGAACCGCTCGGGGCCGACCAGGGACGCGGTCATCGTGATGGTGTCGTCGTGCACCTGGGCCACCGCCCGGTGACCGGTGGATCCGACCGGGGGGAGCTGGTAGCTCTCGCTGATCGACATGGCGCCGACCACCCACAGCGGGATCACCAGCACCCCGTCGGACAGGATCGCCGACGGCACCCGGCCGTAGGTCACGAAGCTCGACTCGGGCATGTCCGGTCACCTCGTCCCCGAGGTCGGGGCGTCGCCCCGGAACGACCCCGGCGGCAGGTCGTTCTGGGTGACCCGCCAGTGGCCGTCCGGCTGGACCTCGATCACGAACAGCAGCGGCACCCCGCTGGGCTGGTCGAGGTCGTACGTCACCCGGTGCAGCACGTCGACGAACTCGAAGGACCCGTCCCGCAGCGGGACCGCCAGCCGCCGGCCCTCCGCGCGGACGGTCACCTCCGGGTCGGCGACCACGGTGGCGGCCACCCGCAGGGCCTCCTCGATGATCCGGTTCTGGGCGATCTGGTTGACCCCCTCCGGGGCCAGCATCAGGCCGGCGAACAGCTCGCCGCCGAAGCCCGGCCCGACCAGGTGCGCCCGCTCCCAGCCCTCGACGGCGGCGGCCAGCCGGCTGGCCAGCCAGGGCGGGTTGGTGGGCAGCGCGCGGATCTGCTCCGGGGTCAGGGCCAGCGCCTCCAGGCCGATGCCGGGCAGGTCCCGGGCCAGCGGGGCGCCCAGGCGGCCGGAGGCGGTCACGTCGAGCGACGCGAACTCCAGCGCGTCGAACAGGTGCGACGGCGATGCGGTGGCGGTGAGCGCGGCGACCCGCCGACGCGCCGCGACAGCGAGTGCCCCCGGCGACCCCGGGGCCAGCGCGGCCTCCGCGGCCGGGGGCACCGGCCGGGTCGGCGGGATCCGCTCGCTGCCGCCGTGCAGCACCTCGAACCGGCGGCCGAACGACCGGAGCACCTCGTTGGCCCGATGCACCACCTCGCGCAGGGCGGTCGCCTCCGCCTGGCTGACCGGGACGCCGGGTCGCCGGCCGGACCGGAACGCGGTCACCGCGTCGTCCAGCCGGCGCATCTCCGCCACCAGCAGCGGGTGGTCCGGCCAGCCCAGCGGGACGGCGTGGCGGGACTCCGGCTCGAAGGTCAGGCCGCGGCTCCACGCCTCCCGCAGCTGGTGCGCCCATTCCAGCGCGTCGCGGGCGGTGGCCGCCGCGGCGCGGGCCTGCTCCTCAGGACTGAGTGCCGCCACCCGGCCACCGCGTCGTCCCGGCGGGGGAGTCGATGGGCCGCCCGCAGCCGGGCTCGCGGCCGGTGTGGCCGCGCGTCCGGTCGCCACCGTCCCAGTCGCCGCAGCACCTGCGCGGGTGCCGGTTCCCGCCGCCCGGCCACGCGGTCGCGATGCCCTACCGGCGGTCGCGGCGGCGGGCGCCGGTAGGGCCTCGAACGCCTCCCGCAACACGGCCGCCGCCGTCTCGGGCAGCTCGCCGCGGTCCAGGTCGTGACGGACGGCCTCCTCGAAGTTCTGCAGCTGCTCCATGGCGTCGGCTAGGACGTGCAGGTCGGCCTGGCGCTGCGCGGTCTGGCGGGTGGCCCGGCCACCGGCGCGCAGGTCCTCGACGTCGTCCAGCAGCCGGGCCAGCGACTCCTCCAGCCGGCTGAGCGTGCCCGCGACCCGGCTCTCGTGGTGGTGCGCCAAGGCGAGCACGACACGCTCGGCCAGCGCCTCCACCCGCAGCACCGCTGGGCGCTGCCCGGAGACGATGTCGAGCGCCCGCTGCAGCGCCTCCAGGGTGGCGGCGTGCTCGCGGGCGGCGCGGCTCAGGGCGCCGGAGAGCAGCCCGGGAGTGATGGTCATCGTTCCCCACCGTCCGCTGGTGCCCCGCCCACCACCGGTCCGCCCGCCACGGGGCCGCCCGGCGCCGTCCGCGGGGCCGGTGCCGGCAGGCCGGCGGCGAGCGGGCCGAGGGCCGCGTCGACCTCGGCCAAGGTGCCGTGGTCGACGGCCTGCTGGCGGATCCAGGGCACCAGCACCGGGGTGATCAGCCGGGGCAGGACCAGGGACATCACGGCCAGCACCGCAGTGTCGGTGACCGCCTGGCGCACCGCCTGCGCCAGCACCTGCTCGGTCATGCCACGCAGCACCTCGCGGCGGCCGCTGCGCGCGACCGACCGGGCTCCCGCCGCCAGGCCCGCCCGCTCGGCGACCCGCAGGCCGTGCTGGGCGCTGGCCACGATGGCCCGGGCGCCGCGCCCGACCGCGACCACGTCGAACACGCTGAAGGCGACGCTCAGGGCGGCCATGAGCTGCGCGACCTGTACCTCCTGCCAGCGCTGGAACAGCTCCGGGTCCTCCAGCGCCCGGTACAGGTCCCTCTGGCGGCCGGCCTCGGCGAGATCACCAGCGGTCAGCGCCAGGCCGGCCAGGCCGGTGATCGCTCCGGCGGCGACAGCGCCCAGCGGAGCGCAGAGCAGGCCGAGCACAATGATCCCCGCGGTGGAGGCGATGACCAGCAGGTCGTCGAGGGCGGCCTTGCGGCCCACCGCCCGGTTGATCCCCAGCACGTAGAGACGGTCGTTGCGGGCCGCGGTGCGAAGCTGCTCGTCCGCCAACGCATGGATGCCCTGCAGCTGGAAACGCAGCCCGCGCCGGTCGGCGCCGCCCTCGCGCCAGACGTACTGCGAGGCCGCCACGGCGAAGTAGGCGCCCTCCGCCGGGTCGGATGCCTGCGCCAGCATCCGGGCGTTCGCCTCGGACATCTGGGTGAGCAGGCTCCGCAGGTGTTCCTCGACGAACGCCGGTTCGCGCTGGGCCCGGGCGTACAGCGGCTCCAGATCCCCGATCTGCAGGAACAGCGGGTCGACCTGGTTGACCACCGCCCGCCGCAGGTTGATCTCGGCGTCCAGGTCGGCGGCGGTCCAGACCCTGTCCCGGAACCGCACCACCCGGTCACCGCCGCGGCGTTCGACGAGGGCGTCACCGGCGACGGCCAGCACTCGTGGCGGGACGGACCGGATCGGCGCCGGCAGCTCGACGAACATCATCCCGTCGCCCGCTGGGATCGTCTGGCTGACCGACAGGACGTCGCGGACCGAGCCGGTGACGAGCACGGCCTCGGAGTGCGTGATCGCGTGCCGCAGTGTGGTCACCACCACGACCGACTCGCCGAGGATGGCCAGGGTGGACGAGAAGGCCGCCGCGGTGGCGTCGAAGCCGGCGCCGCGGCGCCCGTCGATGCCGTGGCGGGAGGAGCGGAGCTGCTGTAGCAGCAGCACCCGGCAGGTCTCGGCGTAGAGCAGGGTGAACGCGTCGAGCAGGGACTCCGACAGCTCCGACCAGAAGCGCCAGGCCCAGCCACCGGCGTACGGCTCGCCGCCGGGGCGCACCTTCACCAGCCGGAGGTTCTCCGGTTCCTGGTAGGCGGCCATCAGGTCGTCGGCGAACCGGTGCAGGTCGGTGGCGATACCGGCGAGCGTCCGCAGTGCCGCGAACTCCGGGGTGCTGCCAGGCCGAACGTCGAGGTAGCCGTTGTTGCCGCGGCCGTCGTGGCGGACGCTGACCTGGGTGGTGGCGGTGCTGCGGACACCCTCCATGCCGACCGTGTGCGCCCGCACCGCGATCATCGTCGCGCAGTTCAGCGCGAACCGGCCGAGGTAGTGGCACTCCCCCACCCGCAGCCGGGCGGCGAGGTCGCGCATCCGGGCCAGCAGGCCCTGGACGCCGACCAGGTCCTGCGCCGGCGGCTCGGCCAGGAACGGCTCGCAGACCAGCGGCGGCCCGTCGCCCCCGCTGACCGGCCAGGGCCACCCGACGCCGGCCGGCTGGCCCGGCTGGCCACCTGCCCGCTCGCCGGTGCCGGTCCCCGCCCGGGCCGGGCCGCCGTCGCCGGTCCCGGTGCCGCCCGGCCCGGTACCGGCTCCGGCGGTGCCCCCGGACCCGCCCGGGCCACCCGGACCACCAGGTCCGCCGGCTGGCTCCGGGCCACTAGGCGCTCCCGCCCCAGGCGCGCCGCCGGCCGGGGTGACGACGATGACATCGTCGTCGAGCTGGTAGGTCTCTGACAGTGGGACCAGGTCGAGCTCCATCCCGGGCAGCACCCAGTCTGGCTGGCTGACCATCTCGACCAGGTCCCGCCGGCCGCCGGGGCCGGTGAGCAGCAGGTAGCAGGCCAGGCGGGCGGCCCGGCCGACGGCGGTGTCCAGCGCGCGGTCCACCAGGTCGGTGATGGCCGCGGCGTGGTCCGCGGCGCTCTGCCCGGGTAGCCGGGGGTCTGCCTGCTCGGCGGCCCGCCGCCAGGACTCGGCGTAGAAGTCGGTGACCACCGTCCGGGCCTGCGTCGCGCTGCCCTGCCAGCGCAGCCGGTACACCACTCCCGGGTCGAAGCTGAGCGGTTCACCCTCGCGCTGGCCGAAGCGGGGGAAGCGGAACCGGCCGAGCGGGAAGGACGACTCCACCCGTTGCTCGCCCGGGTGGACCGCCCCGATCTCGTAAGCCCCGGACGGGCCGAGGAACAGCACGCCGACCAGCCCAGACGCCGACGGCGCCACCGACGAGACCCGGACCGCCCGCAGCGCCGTCCGCACGTAGTTCTCGGCCATCACCGGCGACCAGACGGTGGTCGACTCGGTCCGCCCCGGCGGGCTCGCCGCGACCCCGGGCTCGCCGCCGTCGTCGAGGACCTCAACCGCCGCGTCGCCGCCCTGGTAGGAGGGGATGACGTAGCGCCGCAACGGCCGGCTGAACCGGGCGGCGTCCACCGCCTCACCGACCGGCGGCTGCGCCGCGGATGTGCGGCGCAGCACCCCGTCGGACACCCCGGCGGCGGCCACCGCCCGACCGATCGCCCCGGCCACCACACGTTCCACGGCGGCCCGCTGGTCTTCGGTGAGCCCGGACGCCGCCGCGCCGGCCCAGCTGATCTCTGCGGGCAGCACGCGCACGCCCATCCCGTCCGGCAGGCCGTCGAGCACCCGGCCCCGGCTGGCCCGCACCGCCCGGGTCACGCCGGCCTCGACGGCGTCCGCCAGCAGGTCGGCGTCGGTCAGCCGGGTGGCGTCGACGACGAGCCGGACGGGGTGCACGACGCGGGTGGTCATCAGTCCCGCAGCCCGCGCACGATGTGCCGCGCAGCCAGCTTCGCGATGGCCTCGACGTCCGGCGCCTGCGCCTCGCGCACCTCGATCACGACCGGGAAGTGGTACTCGACGACCGCGCGCGGGTCGGCCGCGGCCGGTTCCAGCTCGGCCTCGCTGCCGGCGGCGGGAAGCACCAGCTCGCCGGCGTGGACGAGGGCGATCCCGGTCTGGCGGACCCGGACGGCACCGGGGCGTGCATCCTCGGCCACGCCGTCACCGGACTGTCGCGGACTCGCCGGACTTGGGCTCGACCGTCGCCGAGAGGCTGAAGCCGGAGAACACCGACGAGGGGGCGCCGGCGATCGTGGCGTTCGTCGGGGCGGCGGAGGTGATGACGCAGTCGCTGATCACGATCTTGGTGAATGACCAGTCCGCGCCGTGCTCGGTCTCCTGCAGGATGATGTCGAACCGCGCGCCCGCCAGGGCCAGCGCCGTAAGCTGCGCCGCGGAGTCCCCGATCGCCTTCACCGAAAGGGAGAACGTGATGGTGGACGGGGTGTAGACCACCCCGATGTGCGTCTCCTCGATGGAGTTGAGCACCTCCGCGCCGAGAGTGAAGGTCGGCGAGAAGGAGTCCACTGGGACGATCTTGTGAACGCCGTCGGTGTTCTGCCAGGAGACGGCGAGCCGAGACCTCCAGTCGGGCATGACATGTCCCCTTCCGTTGAGCGGCGATGACGTCAGAAGGTCGGCGCGAGGGTGACGACGATCCGGTGGGTGGCCGGGCCGAGCACGACCTCCAGCGCGACATCCACCGCGCGGTTGGCCCGGGCCTGGGCGACGAGCGCCTGGTCGGCCGGCGAGCGGGACCCTTCCGGCAAGGTCAGGATGTCCAGGACCGGGATGCCGATGCGGAAGCCGTCGATGGCCGACGAGCGTTGCAGCGGCCCGAGGATGCCCTCGATCCGGGCCTTGAGCAGGGTCAGCCCGGACCGGGTGATCCGGGCGTCGCCCACCAGGCCGATCAGCCCGGCCTTGAGCCGGAAGTCGATGTCGTCCAAGGTCCGGACGGTGTCGATGAACAGCTGCGTGGCGTCGGTGGTGAAGCAGCGGCCCTCCGCGAAGTGCAGGCCATCCCCCACGATGAGCGCCGGATCGATGACCGGGATGATCCCGGCCTCGGACAGCTCTCGGATCTCGCCTGGGCTGTACTGCCCGGCCAGCGGCATCTGGATGCCGCGGACCCGCTTGAGCACGACGGACACCTGCGGCGGGTACCCGGCGATCGCGGCCGCCGCCGCGGCGGCCACGTCCCCGGTCGCGCCGCGGGCGGCGACCACCACCATCCGGCTGGAGTCGCTGCGCAGCGGGGTCAACAGGTCGACCAGGTCATCGACGTAGGTCGCGCTGCGCGGCCGGGCCGGGTCGACCATGGCGACACCGATCCGCTTGTTGCCCTCGGCGGACATCGACTCCACATGCGCCTTCAGCGCGTGCAGACCGGTCGCCGCCTCGGCGCCAGCCGGCGCTCCGACGGCCGTGGTCCCGGCCAGGACCACGAAGGTGACGTCGTCGGCGGCATCCAGCGAGGCCAGCGCTTCGGCGAGCGCCGTGCCCGCCGCACGGACGCCGTAGACCGTGCTCGGCTTGGGGTCCTGCAGAAGCGCGACCCGCAGCGCCTCGTACAGCGGGTTCGCCTCCACCACGCCGCCCTGGATGCTGGAGAACAGGGTGGCGGCGTCGGCCAGGGAGCTGACGAGTCGCGGGGTGTTCACCGCCGCCGTCCCGCCGCGGGGGCCGTCCGGGGTGGCGCCGACCACGGCGAGCACACCCGGTGAGCGCTGGGACACCGGCTGCAGCGCCGAGGTGTCGACGCGGACCTCGACGAAGGGGTACGCGGCGGCGACGGGCATGGCTTCCTCCGAGGTCCTAGCTGAGGGTGGCGGTGACGAGGGCGATGCCGTGACGGGCGAGCCAGGACGCCGCGATGGCCCGTCGTGCCGCCCGGAGCTGTTCCGGGGTACCGGCGGTTGGGCCGGGCCAGCCGTCGTCGTCGAAGACGGCCTCGGGCAGCAGCCAGACCACGACCACGGCGTGCCGCCGGCGCAGGTGCGGTTCCGCCTTGGGTTCGCCGCCGGCGTCCACCACCCGCTGGCGGACGACGGCGCTCTCGCGCAGCAGAGCGGCGACGCCGCTCCCGGCGCCGCGGGCCAGGATCGGTGCGGTGACCGGCAGCCGGCGCACGACGGTGGCGGTGCCGGCGGGGTCGGCGAACGCCACCCGCACCTGGCCGGTGGCGACGTCCCCGGCGGGCCCACCGGGCGGCCCACCGGCTAGCCACTGCGACGTGACGGCGGTGACCGGCTCGCCCGCCGGCCGGTACCGGGCCACCACGGCGCCCCGCCACAGGGCGGTCACCCGCGGGACGGCGGCGTCGACCAGGCCGGCGGCCAGCAGGTCAACCTCGTAGGGGACCGGGTCCTCCAGCCGCCGGACCATCCCGTGCAACCGGACCGACCCAGCGAGGTCCACGACCAGCTCGACGCTGTCGAAGACGGCCGAGTAGGGGCCCTCGAACTCGGGATGGTCATAGCCGGCGGCAGCGACGGCGGCCAGCGCGGCCTGGTCGAACAACGCGGCGCGGGAGGCCTCGTCCGCCAGCCGCACGAGAGCGGCGTCCTCGAAGTCCACACCGCCTCCCCAACAGCCTTGTCGAGTGCAGCCTTGTCGATCTCCCGGCGGTCACCGGGACCTCGTCCTGATCGCGCAGAATACGCGAGCGTTTCGGGGGCGTCCGCCGAACAGGGGAACTCCGCGGTCGCGGTGCGCGACGGAGGTGACTGCTCCACACCGGACCCGTCCTCAGTCCGCCGCCGCCCGGTCGGCCCTTCTCACGATCTTGGGATCAATCCGGCGCAGCAACAGCGCGGTGACCAGGATGCTCACGACCCCGACGGCGAGGCCGCCGGTGAGGACCAGCTGCGCCATGGTGATGAGCACCAGCGGCGGCATCGTCTTGTCCGGGTTGTCGACGAGGGACGAGACGATGAGCCCGATCATCGCCGAGGCAAAGGCACACACCACGACCGCGAGCAGGACCTCCAGCACCGGGATTCGGATGAGAATTCTTGTGGGGCTGCGGTGGACTGTTTGTCGGGTGCCGGGGTGTGGCTGGGATGATGGTGGGGCGTTGCCCGGTCGACGTCGGCTCTCTCTGGTGCGGACGAGCCCGTGTTTGAAGGGTGGAAGTGGTGTTCCCGCGCTGCGCGGGGCTCGACGTTCATCGGGACACGGTGGCCGCGGCGGTACGGATACAGCCCGCGAAAGGGCCCGCGAAAGTCGAGACCCGTACGTTCACCACGGCCGGGGGTTCGCTGGGTCTCCTCGCGGACTGGCTGGCCCAGAACAAGGTCACGGTCGTGGGAATGGAATCAACAGGGGTTTACTGGAAACCTGTCTTCCACCTGTTGGAAGACCAGTTCGAGTGCTGGCTTCTCAACGCCGCGCATGTCCGTAACGTACCAGGTCGGAAAACGGATGTGGCGGACGCGGCGTGGCTTGCGGAGCTCGTCGCGCACGGCCTGGTCCGGCCGTCGTTCGTCCCTCCGAAGCCGTTCCGGGACCTGCGAGACCTCACCCGGGCGCGGCGCACGGTCGTGGAGGAGAAGACCCGTGAAGTGCAGCGGCTGGAGAAGCTGATGCGGGACGCCGGAGTGAAACTCACCAGCGTCGCGTCCCAGCTGCTGGGGGTCTCCGGCCGGGCGCTCCTGGAGAAGATGATCACTGAATGGATCACCAGCGCGCGGGCCGCCGACCTGCCGCACCTACAAGCCTTCACCCGCGGCCTCGGCCTCGACCGCGACGCCGTCGATCACGCCCTGACGTTGCCCTACAACAATGGCGGCACCGAAGGCGTAAACACCAAGACCAAGCGGATCATGCGCCAGATGCACGGCCGCGCCGGCTTCCCGCTCCTCCGCCACCGGATCCTGCTCGGCTAACGCACAGTCACCACCGGATGTGCGGCAGAGCCAGAACAACGGTGTAACTCCACGGTGATGCTCTGTGCATACGCGCAGGTAGAGGAGGCACCAGATGACCAGCATGACGACAGATCCGGCAGCGGAGACGATCGCGGGCGAACCGGCAGCCGCCGGCGCCCAGGCCGCCGCCCCGGTGCTCGACGAGGACGGACGCGAGTCACCATCTGATCATGCCTGGCCGCCGGCGCAGGGTCGTGCCAGCCGGACGCAACAGAGCCGTCCGGGTTGAGTCCGGGCCTGCTCCGGGTCTGGTGTCAGGTTCGATCCGGGGCCGTCCTATCCGGATTCAGTCCCGGTTCGGTCCGGATGTAGGTCAGTACGGGGGCTCGCGCGGCGATGGCCGCGCCGCGCGAGCCCCGACTCACCGACGGTCAGCTACTGTCCGCGACCTTGGCCAGGGTCGGCTTGAGCTGCTCGAGCTGCCACGGGATATTGAGGATCGTCGGGTTGTTGACCGCGCCGGCCGTGAAGGCGTCGACCTGCAGGACCCGTCCCGCCTTGACCGCCGGGATGTCGGTGAACAGCTTGTTGCCGTTCATCTCGGTTTTCAGGGCTGGGGTGGCGAAACCGATCAGCACGAAGTCCGCGTCCAATGCGTCGAGCTTCTCCATGCTCAGCGACCGGTCCACTACATTGGCCGTCACACCCGGCGCGAGCTTCATTCCGAGTTCGGTGTAGAGCTGGACGGACACCGTCTTCGGGTCGTCGATGACCGCGAGCCCGCCCGGCTCGTAGTAGAAGGAGTAGCTGAACGTCTTGCCGGCCAGGCCGGGAAGGCTCGACCTGGTGTCCTGGATGATTTTCTCGATGGCGGCGATCGCCTTCCGGGTGTCGGCGTCGCGGCCGACGGCCTTGCCGATGATGGTGCTGTTCTCCTGCCAGGTCGCGATGCCGGCGTCATCCGTGTAGCCGACGGTCGGCGCGATCTTCGAGAGCCGGTCGTAGTAGTCGGCCAGGCCGTAGAAGTTGGTGGCCAGGATCAGGTCGGGATGCAGCGCGGCAATCTGCTCGAGGTTCAAGTCCCCGCTGGTGCCCAGCGCGGTGCTCTTCGACAGGTCGATCTTTCCCTGGAGCCAGGGGAAGACGCCGTCGGGCTTATATTCGTTCTTCGCGTACGCGATCGGCGTGATGCCGAGCGTCGCCAGAGTGTCCTCCTCATAGCTGAGCGCGATGATCCGCTTCGGCTGGGACTTGATGACCGTGGTACCGAACTTGTTCTTCAGCGTGACCGGGAAACTGCCCGTCGCCGCGCTCGCCGACGCGGCCGTCCCACCGCTGCCGTCGCCGCTACTGCCGCAGCCGGCCGTGACGGCCAACGCGGTAGCGGCCAGGATCGCCGCCAGGAGGAGTTTCAGTCTGTTTCGCACTGCTTTCTCGTTTCCGTGGTCAGGCCGCGCGCCGGGACGGCTCGCGGGTCGCGGGTCGCTTCCCATCCGGCGATGAGGCTGGATCCGCCGGCATGAGATGCCGTCTCTCCTTGTGGTCACGCGCCGCTGACTAGGTAGACGTAAGTTAGGTAAGGCTTAGTTAATTAGATGACGGCGTCCTCGTCTACCCCATCCGCCGACAAATCCGGGCATGGGTCGGTGAGCGCCCGGCGGTCCACCTTCCCGCCGGCGGTGACGGGGAGCGTGTCGACCACGGTCACGACGCTCGGCACCATGTACTGGGGAAGCAGGTCGGCACACCAGGCCAGCACCTCGTCGGCGAGCGTCCCGCCGGCCGGGCCGGCATCGGCTCCGGCCCGATCGGCATCGGGGACGACGAAGGCGAGCAGCCGGGGCGCGGCGGCGTCCCGGGACAGGACGACCGCCGCCCGCCGCACCCGGGGATGCCCGGCCAGCGCAGCCTCGACCTCCTCCAGCTCCAGCCGCATCCCGCGGATCTTCACCTGGTTGTCGGCCCGGCCCACGAATTCCAGCCAGCCGGCGCTGTTCCACCGGGCGAGATCTCCGGTGCGGTACATCCGCGCGCCATCACCGGCGAACGGGTTGGCGACAAAACGCGACGCGGTCAGCGCCCCGTTGTTCACATAACCGCGGCCGAGCAGGAAACCGGCCACGTACAGCTCGCCGACCGCACCGGAGGGCACCGGGGCCAGCAAGTCGTCGAGGACGTGGAGCTGGGTGTGCGGATTCGGTCGGCCGATGGATGCGGCGAGCCGTTCGGCGCTGTCCCGGTAGATCACATGAGAGACGCCGATCGTCGTTTCGGCCGGGCCGTACCCGTGGTAGAGCGCAGTGTCGACCTGGGCGCGGAAACGGGCGAAAAGCGCGGGTGTCAGGACCTCGCCTCCGCACCAGACATGCCGCAGCGAGCCGAGCGCCGACGTCCCTTCCGCCGCCTCCAACAGAACGTCCAGCATCGACGACACCAGATAGACGAAGGTGACCCGCTCCCCCTCGATAAGCTCAAGCAGGTATCCCGGGTCAAGCTCACCGTCCGGCTCCGCCACGACCACCCGGCCGCCACAGACGAGCGGTAGCAGAATCTCGTTGATCGAAATGTCGAACGACAACGGCGCCTTGAACAGGGACGCATCGTGCGCGCCGAAGGCGAACAGATCCGTCACCTGCCACCGCAGCCGTTCGGCTATCGCGTCATGCCGGATCATCGCCCCCTTGGGAGTTCCGGTCGACCCGGAGGTGAAGATCACGTAGGCCAGCCCCGCCGGGGGGACCGGCAGGTCGAGCGGCTCGGCCGACTCGCCGCCCCAGGACCAGGCGCCCAGGTCGACCGGCACGGCGGGCACACCGTCCACCAGCCCGCCGGACTCCACCGGCGCAGCCGGACCGGTCACGATCAGCCGGGCTCGCGCGTCGGCCAGCACCCGCCGGCGCCGCTGGTCGGGCCAGGCCGGCTCGACCGGGACAAACGCCCCGCCCGCGACCATGACCGCGAGGACCGCGACGATCATCTCCGCTGATCGGACCAGCCGGATGCCGACGATGTCTTCCGGCCCGAGGCCCTGTGCCCGTAGCGCCCGGGCGAGCTGGAAGACCCGGGCGCCGAGCTCCCGGTAGGTCAACCGCACTCCGGGTGCCACGACGGCGGTCGCGCCCGGTGAGCGCCGTGCCTGGGCGGTGAACAGATGGGCGACGGTCGAGGCCCGCGCGGGCAGGCTGGCGTCGTTGCAGCACTCGAGCGTCGTCGGCGGGCCGGCCGGCTCGACCGGCTCGACCGGCGGTGGCCCGGGTTCCTCAAAGCGCAAGCTCACAACCATTCCATCCGTCGACAATGAAGCGGGAACCGTCAATGCCAGGCGTCAGCCACCACGCCCCGGAAACCCGACGGGGAAGCGGCCGGCGCGGAGTTCGGTCGGTACAGCGTCAGGCCGCCCACCTTGATGTGATCAACTTTTGACAGTTTAGCAAGTAAGCCTTACCTACTCAAGGTAAAGCTTACTTAATCAAGATCGTGGCCGCCGGACCGGGTCCGGACCGCCACCGCCGGGCTCGCCGGCGGCGGACAAGCCTCCGGGACCGGAGCCAGCCGGCGCGGCGCCGGACGCCGGTAGGCCGGCCAACCGGTCCAACCGGTCCAACCGGTCCGGATCATCGCCGTGCTGGTTTCCAGCGCCGAACCGGCGGTTTCCCGCTCGGTACGGAAATCCCGACGGGTGCGATACACTCATGGGCGTGACGCGCACCGGCGATAGCGATCCAGGCGATAGCGACCCAGGAAATAGCGATCCAGACGCCCGGGCCGCTAAAAGAGTCCCCGGAATACCTGCCCGGCCACAGGAAAGTGACCCCTGATGGGAAGTGTTCTTGCCGTCAACATCGCCGTCGTCCGAACTGATGCGTGGACCGGAAGGCAGGGTCGGAGCGGGATTGACAAGCGTCCCGCCGAGGGGCCGGTGCACGTCGGCCGGTACGGCCTGCGCGGAGACACCATCTGCGACCTGACGTTTCATGGCGGTGTTGATCGGGCCGTGTACGTGTTCGCTCACGAAGATTTCTCCTGGTGGTCGCGCTCCCTTGACCGTGATATCCCTCCGGGTAGTTTCGGGGAGAACCTGACGTCGTTGGGAATGGATGTCACCGGCGCTCGGATCGGCGAGGTCTGGGCCGTCGGGTCCGCGGTGGTCCAGGTGACCTCGCCCCGCACCCCCTGCCGTGTTTTCGCCGGATTCTGGGACGTCCCGGATCTCATTAAGCGCTTTTCGCGGCGCGGTACGCCCGGCGCGTACCTGCGGGTTCTGGCCGAAGGAGAGGCCGCCGCCGGGGATTCGATCACAGTCCTGCGCCGGCCCGGGCACGGGATAACCGTCGGGCAGGTCTTCCGAGCGCTCACGACCGAGCCCGACGGGCTGCCCGCCCTCGGCGGCATCACGGATCTCCTTCCGGAAGACCTACGGAACAAAGTTCAGCGACGGCTGGCCCGATCAGCTCCCGCCAGCGGCGGGTAACGTCTCGGTCGCCGGGCCGGGCGCGGTCAGAACTTCAGGTACATGTCGTCCGGAATGATCGGCTGGTGGTAGGTGCACGATCCCGAGAGCACCGTCGATCCGTGCAGCCGCGACTTGGGAATGAGAATCTTATCGCCGTCACTCAACGCGATCTTGTGAGTGACGTTGTTCCAGAAGTGCATGTCACCCGACTCGATCATGACCAGCCGGTGCTCATCGTGGACGTGCGTCGTCGATGTCTCGTCACACGACTCGACGAACGTGTCGAGGTCGACCGCTATCCCCTCGGTGGTGAGGTAGGCGTCGATGGCCTCGGCCTTCGCCTTGTACTCCTCGATCGAGTCGGCCCAGGCCAGCTGCTCGGCGAGGTCACGGTCCCAGCGGCGGGCGAGCTGGGCGGCGTCCGTGAAACCGGCGTGAAAGGCGGTCAGGGCCGCATCCCCGGACAGCGCGAGCAGCGGGGTGAGCAGCGTGTCGACCAGGTCGTCCAGCGCGGCGGGGGTCAGCGCCGGCGGTGGCGAGGCGAAGAATGCCGGCCGCTCGCCGAGGCCGTCCTCGACCGCATCCGCCCAGGCGGCGGCGGCGACCGCGTCGTCGATGCGCTGGTGCACGAACGCGCCGAGCAGCTCGGCGTGCCGGTGCGGCGCGCGGGACAGCTGGTGGAGACGGTTGCCCCGGGCCAACGAGGTATTCAGGTAGAGCTGCCAGTAGGCCCCGGCCGTCGGGGTGAGCCCGGCCACGGCGAGCAGGGCCGTCCAGGCGTCCGAGCCCGCCACCCAGCGCCGGTAGTCGTCGAGAAGCAGTCGCCGAGCGAACGGCTGGGCGAGGTCGTACTCGCCGAGCGACGCGCGGGCGGTCGCCGTGCGTACCGCGGGCAGGAATGCTGAGAGCTGCAACAACGCGAAGGTCGTCGCCTCGCGCCGGTCCCGGGTGCCGCGCAGCACCGTGAACGCGTCCCCCGGGTGGTCCCGGCGTTCCTCCCAGTAACCGCGCAGCTCGCTCAGCAACCCGCCGGCGGACGGGCCGACCGGCGGGGACGGGCGTTGGTGCGCCAGGAACGAGAACAGGTGGCGTTCGAGGACCGGCTGGGCGAGCGCGCCACGCAGCCGGTTCCCCGCGCCGTAGAAGTCCGGGGCGTCACGATCGGCCGCCGCGTTGCGGTTCGGCGGCAGGTACAGCAGGTCCGCGTCGTAGATGTTGCGCAGCATCCGGTGCCCGAGCAGGCCCGAGAGCTTGAGGGTCTCCTCGGGTCCCAGCGCGGTGCCGTAGTCGAGCCAGGCCAGGTCGGCGGGCCGGACCGGGCGCCGGTACGGGTCGTCCTCGGTGGTCAGCTCCTCCCACTCGGCCGGGCGGAAGGCGGGGTTCGACGCGAACGAGCGCACGAGGGCGTGCGCGCCCGGTCCGTGCTGGGCGGCCTCCACCCGGCGGGCCAGATCGTCGGGCCCGGCCGGCTCGACGGGTTCCGAGCGGCCGGGTTGCTCCACCGGCGCGCTCGCCGCCGGCACTGGGTCGAGGGAGCGCTCCGGGGTGGTGGGCCCGGCCAGCGTCGTGGTCTGGTCCGAAGTCATCGAGTTCCTCCTCTGG
>NZ_CDWWEW010000044.1:0-20345 GCF_977966315.1 Frankia sp. CeRuru1 | reverse complement strand
CTGCCCGGCGGTCCCGGAGGGCCGGTGGTCCGGCCCGGGGAGGTGGGTGCGCCGTCGGCGGGGAACGCTTCCTTCAACTTGCGGACGACGGGTGCCTCGACAGTGGACGAAGCGGACTTCACGAACTCACCGAGATCCTTGAGCTTGGCGAGCACGGTCTTACTGTCGACACCAAGCTCCTTGGCGAGCTCGTGTACGCGGGCCTTTCCTGCCACGGTGCTCCTTCGTTCGGCCCGCGGTCCGTGCCCGCGTGACCTCGTTACCTGCTGGTCGTGATCATGGCTGGGTGCTCATTGAGCGGTCATCGCTGTCTCGACCTGCTTCCCTGTCGACGTCTGTTGGCGCCGCCTGTGGGAGTGGGTGCCGCTGGCGCGGGTACCCACTCCGTCTGACCCGGCCGGCCCGCTGCCGCGGTCCGCCCGTTCCATCCATCCATCTTTACCTGGTATCTCCTGTGCCTGATATCTCCCTGTGCCTGGCGCGACTACGGCGGACCGGCCCCGGAGGGACCGGCTACCGCGGGCAAAGCCGCTCCAGATACAGCCTGACCTGCTTCGCTCCGAGCGGGCCCGACACCCGCAATGCCCGTGGGAACGCCTTGCGACGCTCCGCGAGATCGAGGCATGCAAGATCGGGATGCACGTACGCACCCCGACCGCGCATCCGACGACGAGCATCCGGCAGAAGCTCGCCGCCTTCTACGACGATACGCAGTAGGTCAGAACTCGGCGCACGGCTTCGACATCCGACACAGGTACGAACGGGCTCCGCACGACGCGCCATCGCAAGTCTATCCCGCTTGGCCCCGAGAATGGCCACCCGCGGCAGGCGATCGCCGCGGTACCGCAGCTGGTCCCGATCGTCGAGGCGCACCAGCGGAGCCCCGTTCGGATCCGCTCCCACCGCCCTCGCCGGAGTCCTCGGTGTCAGAGTGGATGTCGATGCGCCACCCCGTCAGCCGGGCGGCGAGCCGGGCGTTCTGCCCCTCGCGACCGATGGCCAACGACAGTTGGTAATCGGGCACCACCACCCGCGCCGAGCGGCTCGCCGGGTCCGTCACCTCGACCCGGGCCACCCGGGCCGGGGACAACGCGCTCCCGACAAAGGTTGCCGGGTCGGCCGACCAGTCGACGATGTCGATCTTCTCGCCCCGCAGCTCGGCCATGACGGCACGCACCCGGCTGCCCATCGGCCCGATGCACGCGCCCTTGGGGTTGACCCCGGCCACCCGGGACCGCACCGCTATCTTGCTGCGATGCCCAGCCTCGCGGGCGATCGCAGCGAGTTCCACGGTGCCGTCGGCGACCTCGGGCACCTCCAGCCGGAACAGCCCCTTCACCAGCTCGGGATGGGTGCGGGACAACGTCACCGTGGGTCCGTGCTGCCCCCGCGCGACGTGCACCACATAACACTTGATCCGGTCACCGTGCTCGAGCCGCTCGCCGGGAACCTGCTCGGCCGGCGGCAGGACACCCTCGACGGTGCCGAGATTGACGAGCACGACCCTGGAGCCGGCCCGCTGTTCGTGATGTTGCACCACACCGGAGACGATCTCGTGCTCCCGGTCAGCGTACTGGCCGTAGGTGACCTCCTGCTGGGCCTCGCGCAGCCGCTGCATGATCACCTGTTTAGCGGTCATAGTCGCGATCCGCCCGAAGTCCGCCGGGGTGTCGTCGTACTCCCGGCTGGTGCCGTCCGGACCCCGTTCCCGGGCGAGGACGGAGACATCTCCGGTCGTCCGGTCGATCACCACCCGGGCGTCCTGCGCGGACCCGGCCGTGTGGTGATAGGCCGTCAGCAGTGCCGTCTCCATCGCCTGCACCAAGGTGTCGAAGGCAATGTCCTTCTCCCGCTCGATTCCGCGCAGCGCGGCCACGTCGAGCTTCACCGGGTCATCTCCTTACCGGCCGCGCCCCGGGGGCCGGCCTCCCGGCCGTCGTCATTGGATTCCCTCCCCGGCGCCGCCGGAAGATCGTCGCCCGGCTCCCCATACCCGAGATCGGCTGTCTCGCCGGGTTCCACCAACGCGGCGGACGAAGACGGCGTCTCCACCGACTCGACAGAAAGATCATCATACGCCTCGGCCGAGAACTCGACCTCGACAGTAGCCCGGGCCACCTGTGCGAAGGTCACCCGCGCAAGCCGCCGGCGCGGGGGGCGTCCGGGCCGCGCGGGATCCGTCGCCACCGCCAGGTCCGCCCCCGATTCGTCGGCGGAGAGGACACGCCCGGCGAGGACGATGCCGTCTCGATCACGTACCGTGACAAGCCTGCCGATCGCGCGGCGCCAGTGCCGAGGCTCGGTCAGCGGCCGTTCGACGCCCGGTGAGGTGACCTCGAGAACATAAGGCCCGGCGACCAGGCCCTGGCCGTCGGTCTCGGCGGCGTCGAGCAGCTCGGAGGCGAGCCGGCTGGCGTCCGCGACCGCGTCCAGGTCGACTCCGCCGTCGCGGTCCACCACCACCCGCACCACGCTGCGCGATCCGGCCCGTGCCACCGTCACATCCTCGAGATCGAAACCCGCGTCGGCGAGACCGGCCGCCAGCCGAGCCCGCAGCGCCGTCCGAACGCCGCCGCGCCCGCGGGCCGATCCGGATGGGCTCCGGTCGCGCGCGCGGCCGGCCTCCCCCGCCCCTGCCACTTCGACCGTCCCTTCCCGCATCCACGATGCCTGATCATCCGCCGGACCCACGACGCCGCTCCCCAGGCCGTAGGCCGGCCGCCACATTGTCATCCCCCGGGGGCGATACCCAGGTTCGGCCGGCGCCATCAAGCCGTGCGACCCTCGTCGACCCGACCCGCGGCACCGTCGACCCGACCCGCGGCACCGTCGAACAACGAGGACCGACTGCCGACGGTCCCGCCGGGCTGGGCCGTCACAGGGGCGAACGGCATCCCGGGTGAGATCCATAGCCTACGTCCGCCCCGACCGGAGTCCGTCGCGACCCGGGGGTAACCGGATCAGGCCGCGCGGACCACACGGCGATCCGGACGACAGCAGGGGATGTGCGAAGCTGCGACGGTGGATCCGGCGAACCTCACCCACGCCTCCCGACGACGGGTCCTCGCCGGGCTGACCGGCCTCACCCTCACCGGATTTGCCGGATTTACCGGATTCGAGGCCGCCGGGTGCAGCACCACGGTCGCGACGAACCGGACCGGTCCCGCAGTGGGCCCGGGCGGCGACGACCGCCGGGCGGCGAGGGCCGCCGCCGTCCGGGCGGCCACGCTGGCCGCGGCATACCGGACGGCGGCCGAGCGCCACCCGTCCCTGCGTCCCCTGTTCGACACGCTGCGGGCCCATCACGAAGTCCAGCTCCGGACCTTGGCCGAACAGTTCCCGGGCTCCGCACCGACCACGCCGGCCCAGGCGGCCACCCCGACCCAGGCGGCCACCCCGGCCCAGGCGGCCATGCCGACCCAGGCGGCCATGCCGACCCGGACGATCGGGCGCGACGGCGTCGGGACGGCGGGAACGGCGCAGCTCGTCGACGAGTCACCCACGGCCCGCGCCGCCACCATCGCCTCCCTGACCGGGATGGAGGATGCGGCGACGAACGCGGCCCGCACCGACTGCCTGCGCGCGGGCGGTCCGCTCGCGTCCCTGCTGGCGAGCATGTGCGCCGCCGGGACCGCGCATGCGGAGCTGCTGGCCCTCTCTGCGAGCCGGGTGTCCGGATGACCGCCGGCACACCACCGGGCGATCCGGCGTCGGCGACCCCCACGGAATCGACCACCGCAACCGACCACCCGGATCCCGCGGGTGTCGCGGCGCTGGTCACGATGCTCACGGCCACGCATGCCGCCGTCTACGCCGCCGCGGCGGCGGGAGGTGCCCTCGCGCCGCTCGGCCCGGCCGCGGCGCAGGCGCGCGAGCTCGCACGACTGAGCTATCTGGCGCACCAGGCGCTGCGCGACGACCTCATCACCGCGATCCGGGCCCGCGGCGGGGAGGCGCCACCGGCACTGCCCGCCTATCGACTCCCCGTCGCACCGGAGGGAATCGGGGTGGCACTGGCCCTCCTGGCCAGGATCGAGGACGCCTGCGCCATAGCGGCCCACGACGCCGTCACCGTGCTCGTCGGGGACGTCCGTGCGCTGGCCCTGGACGCGCTGACCGGCACCGCCGTACGCGCGCAGCGGGCCCGCATCGCGGCCGGCATGCCGCTGGCGGCCGCGAGCCGCGCGCTACCGGGGACGTGACCTGGCGTCCAGGGAGGCCGGGCCCGCTCCAGGAAGCGGGCCGCTCCCGTCAGCGGGTGACCCACGCGTCGGGGTCGCCGCCGAGGGTGGTCACGATGTCCGGAAGCTGACCACTCGCCACGTCAGCGAGGGTCACGGCCTCCAGCACCCGCCGCAGGTTCACCCGAACCGCGATCCACACATCCTGCAGGTTCTTGGCCGCGCCGTCGTAGTTCGTGTCCTCGGGACGCCGGCCTCGCACGCTGGCGAGCGGACCGTCGGTCGCCCGGATCACCGTGGCGATGGTGATCCGGTCGGGAGGAAGGCTCAGCTGGTATCCCCCGTCCGCGCCCCGGCGGCTCTGGACCAGCCCCGCCCGGCGTAGATCGGTGAGGATGTTCTCGAGGAAGCGCAGCGGCAGATCCTGCGCCGCGGCAAGCGCCTCGCCCTTGACGAGCCGACCGTTGCTCGCGGCCAACGTCAGGAGCGCGCGCAATGCGTAGTCGGCGCGAGCGGAGATCTGCATGCATCCATTCTGCCGCCGGTCCTCGCCGAATGGGTGGGCCGGGTCGGCAGCGGGCGAGGCGCGGCCCCGCGCCAACGGGCGCTGTTCCCGCCGCCGACTCGGCCGAACGAGCCTGCCGGCCAACGAACCTGCCGGCCGGGGAATCGGGGACTTCCTCAGCCAGCCCTCTCGGGATGGGGGGCGTCCGTGCCGCCGTCGGCGGAGGAGGTGGCCGTGGTGGCGGCTCCGACCGCCGCCACCTCCTTTGTACCGGCCGCGGCGGACCCGCCGGCGCTGCCGCCCCGGCGACGCCGAGCCGCCCGGACCGCCGTCGTACCCTCCGCAACCAGCCCACGGCGCTGCCGCATCCGCTGGTCCACCGCGTTGAATCCGGCATCGATGAGCACCCCGACCACGAAGATCGTGATCATCGAGGCCAGTACCCCGACCGTGTCGAGCAGTTCGCGGGCATTCTGCAGGTCGGCCCCGACGGACGGATGCCCCGGAACGATGACCAGCAACTCGCCGGCCATCAGGCTGCGCCAGGCGAACGCCCAGCCCTGCTTCAGGCCCGCGAGCACCGAGGGCAGGGCCGCCGGTACCACGATGTACCGGTAGAGGGACAGGCCACGCGCGCCCATGCTGCGGCCGACCTGGACCAGTAGAGGCGGCACGTAGTCCACGCCGTAGATGACGCCGTTGGCCACCGACGGCGCCGCCCCGAGCACCACCACGAACATGATCGCGGACTCGCTGAGCTTGAACAGCAGGATGGCGAGCGGGAACCAGACGATCGAGGGCATCGTCTGCACCGCGGTGATGAACGATCCCACCGCGGTACGCAGGACCCCGAAGCGGGACACCGCGATCCCGACCACGGTGCCAATGAGCACGGCGAGGGCGTATCCCTCCAGGGCCCGGACCAGGGTGCGGGCCAGAGCGTCCCAGAAGTGTCCGCTGCCCAGCTGGTCGACGAACTCGCCCAGCGCCTCGCCCGGCCCGGGCAGCACATAGCTGGGCTTCCAGCCGCTCCAGACGACGATCTGCCAGAACAGCAGGAACAGGAGCAGAGCGCCGAGCTTCGGCCAGGTGGCCGCCCAGGCGCGGGCCGCGAACGGCCGCCGTTGCGCGGTCGGGATGTCCAGCGCGTCGAGGCCGGCGAGGGCCACGTCGACGTCGAGGGGCTCGCCGGCCTCGCCGAGCCCGGCACTCTTACGGGTGGGGACGCTGACGTCAGTGGCCATGGCGGCCAACCTCCTCGCGTAGCCGCGCGGTCACCTCGGTGGCGAGCTCCGAGACGTGGGTGGAGTCGAGCCGGCGGGGGCGGTCGATATCGACGTCGAAGATCTCCACGACCCGGCCGGGCCGGGAGGACAGCAGCACGATGCGGTCACCGAGCCGGACCGCCTCGCGCACATCGTGGGTGACGAAGATGACGGTGACCCCCGTCTCCCGCCAGATCCGTTCGAGTTCGTCGTGGAGCAGATCGCGGGTCATCGCGTCGAGCGCACCGAACGGCTCGTCCATGCACAGGATGTCGGCCTCCTGCGCGAAGGCCCGGGCCAGGCTCACCCGCTGGCGCATGCCGCCGGACAGCTCATGGGGGCGCTTCGCGGACAGGCCGGCCAGCCGGACCATCGCGAGCAGGCTCTCGACCCGGTCCCGCCGCTCGGCCTTGCCGATCCCCCGCAGCCGCAGCGGCACCTCCACGTTGCCGCCCGCCGTCAGCCAGGGCAGCAACGCCGAGTCCTGGAACATCATCCCGACCCGCCGGCCGGTGGTGTCAACGACGCCCACGGAGGGCTGGTCGAGACCGGCGATCAGGCCGAGCAGGGTCGATTTCCCACAGCCGGACGCACCGAGGAGACAGACGAACTCGCCCGCCCGGACATCCAGGGAGACGTTGTCGAGCGCCTTGACGCTGGCGGGCCCGGCTCCGAAGACCCGGCTGACGCGGTGGATGCGCAGCGCGGTGTCGGTGAGTACAGCGGTGTCGGTGAGTACAGCGGTGTCGGTGAGTACAGCGGTCATGGTTCATTCCCCCATCGCGGTGTATGCGGCCGGTGTGCATGGACGGACGGACGGACCAGGCCGGGGCATCGATGATCGACACCCCGGCCTGGTCGTCGCCCTGTGGTCTCGGACCGAGGTTCAGCCGGCCCGGCTACCGGGGGTCCCGCGGGTCAGGAGTCGGAGACCGTCGGTTTGCCCTGCTTGGCGAGGATCTCGTTGAGGACCGTCAGATCGAACAGACCGTCGAGCTTCGGGTTCTCGATGAGGCCGAGCTCCTCCTGGTGCTTCGCCGAGGTGAACAGGGACGCCGCGATCGGGTCCGGAGTGAAGGTCAGCCCCTTCCAGGCCGAGGTGAGGATCTTGTCGGACAGCGGCTTGCCGCTCAGCTTGCCCAGTGCCGTGTTGGTGACCTTCGCGCCGGCGTCACGGTCGGCGTTGAGCGCGTTGATCGATTCCACGTTCGCCGTGATGAGCCGGCGGACGATCTCCGGGTTCTTCTTCAGGTAGTCCGTGCTCACCAGAAGCACCGTCGTGACGAACTGGCCCTTGGTCTCCGGCCACTCGTCGGCCTCGTTGACGAGCACCTTGCCCCCCGCGGCGACGAGCCGGGAGGCTATCGGCTCGGGCACCCAGGCCCCGTCGATGGCCTTGTTGGCGAAGGCGTCCACCGTCACGGTGTTGTCCTGGGGCTTGATGGAGACATCACCCCCGCCCTGGGGGTCGGTCTTCAGCCCGTTCTCCTTGAGGAAGTACCGCAGCGCCACGTCCTGGGTGTTGCCCAGGCTCGGGGTGGCGAGCGTGGCGCCCTTGAGCTGCGCGACGGAGGTGATCTCAGGCTTGACCACCAGCGACGCACCACCCGAGGTGGCGCCGGAGACGATCCGCACCGCCTCCCCGTGCGACTTGATGAAGCTGTTGACCGCCGGGTTGGGACCGATATAGCCGGCATCGATGGCGCCGGACAGAATCGCCTCCGCCTCCTGCACGCCGGAGTTGAAGGTCGACGTCTTGAGCGTGACTCCAGAACCGAGGTCCTTGGCGAAGATCCCCTTCTCGACACCGTAGAGAGCTGGCGCGTGGGTGAGGTTCGGGAAGTACCCGAGCCGCAGGGTGCCGGTGACCTGGCCGTTCGAGGCGACCGTCTGGGAGTCCCCGTCGTCACTCGAGCAGCCCACCACCGCCAGTACGAGCGCCCCCGCGGCGATGAGTGGCGTCGCTGCACGCCACAGTCTGCTCGGTCTCATAGATACCCCCTCACGCAGGCTGACGCCCGCGCCATGCATGTCGATCGAAGTCATCGGGATGGTAAGCATGCCAGATGGTGCCCATCCTGGCCATGTGACTTCATCGCGATGACATCGTTCTGCAATATCTTTGACCGGCCAGATGCACATAGCCGACAAAACGGATATTTCTGGGGATCAAAGAGGCCCCGGACACCATCGGAGCGGGTCCGGGATGGGCTCAGACCGGGATCGATCTCAGAACAAGATCAACCTCAGAACAGGATCGACGCGAAGGTCCCGACTCGCTGGAAGCCCACCCGGTCGTAGACCCGGCGGGCGGCATGGTTGAAGTCGTTGACGTACAGGCTGACCAGCGGGGCGAAGGCGGCCCGCGCCAGCGCGACCACACTCGCGGTTCCCGCGGCGCCGAGGCCGCGCCCGCGCAGCGCCGGGTCGACCCAGACGCCCTGGATCTGGCAGACGTCGCCCGCGACGGCGCCGATCTCGGCCTTGAACAGCACCCGGCCGTCGGCGATGTGGGCGAAGGAACGCCGCTGACCGACGAACTCGGCGACGCGGGCGCGGTAGAGGGCACCGCCGTCAGCGAGCACCGGGGACACCCCGATCTCCTCAGTGAACATGGCGATGCAGGCCGGCAGGATGACGTCCAGCTCGTCCGGGCGCACCGGGCGCACCGCCGGATCTGGGGCGACCCGCGGCGGTCGGTCGATCACGAGCAGGGGCTGGTCGGCCCGTACCTCCCGGGCCCGCCCCCAGGTCGGCTCCAGATGCTTCCACATCGCCGTCACCGAGGAGGAGACGCCGACGATGGACGAGCAGCGCCGTCCCTGCCGGCGAGCCCGCTCGGCGAACAGTCTCGCCGAGGTGGGGCCTGCCGCCACGGGCCAGAGGTTGGCGCCGGAATAACACAGAGCGACCAGGCAGCCATCCACGGTGTGCCCCCACATCTCGGCGCCGAGACGCCACGGGTCGAGCCCCGCCGCCTCGACCCGAGATGCGACGAACACATCGGCGACCGGGTTGCGGGCCAAGAGCTCGCGGACGGCCGGAAGATCCCTGTCGTCAAGCAGACGGGTCGGCGCGGACCGCAGAGGTAGGCCCATCCGGTCGAACCGGTTAACCCACGGAAACCGAGGGTTCGCCGGACGGGGTGCCGTCCGCCGCCATCTCCTCGGCCAGCCGCATGGCTTCCTCAATAAGGGTTTCCACGATCTGTGCCTCCGGAACGGTCTTCACGACCTCGCCTCGGACGAAGATCTGACCCTTGCCGTTCCCGGAGGCGACGCCGAGATCGGCCTCCCTGGCCTCGCCCGGCCCGTTCACGACGCAGCCCATGACGGCGACGCGCAACGGGACCTCCATGCCCTCGAGACCGGCGCTGACCTGATTGGCAAGGGTGTAGACGTCAACCTGAGCCCGACCGCAGGAGGGGCAGGATACGATCTCGAGTTTACGCTGCCGAAGTCCCAGGGACTCCAGGATCGCGGTGCCGACCTTCACCTCCTCGACCGGCGGTGCCGACAGCGACACTCTGATCGTGTCACCGATTCCCTCGGCGAGCAGGGCCCCGAAGGCGACCGCGGACTTGACCGTGCCCTGGAAGGACGGCCCGGCCTCGGTGACACCGAGGTGCAGCGGGTAGTCGCAGGCCTGGGCGAGCAGCCGGTACGCCTGGATCATGACGACCGGGTCGTGGTGCTTCACCGAGATCTTGATGTCGCGGAAGTCGTGCTCCTCGAACAGCGAGCATTCCCACAGGGCCGACTCCGTCAGCGCCTCCGGCGTGGCCTTGCCGTACTTCGCCAACAGCCGCTTGTCGAGCGAACCCGCGTTGACCCCGATCCGGATCGGAACGCCGGCGGCCTTCGCCGCGCGAGCAATCTCCCCGACCTTGTCGTCAAAAGCCTTGATGTTGCCGGGGTTGACCCGGACCGCGGCGCAGCCCGCGTCGATCGCGGCGAAGACGTACTTGGGCTGGAAGTGGATATCGGCAATCACCGGGATCGGGGATTTGCGGGCGATCGCGGCGAGGGCGTCAGCGTCGTCCTGGCTTGGCACCGCGACCCGGACGATCTGGCATCCCGACGCTGTCAGCTGTGCGATCTGCTGCAGCGTGGCGTTGACGTCTGACGTCAACGTGGTGCACATCGACTGAACGGAGACCGGAGCGTCACCCCCGACCGGGACGTTGCCCACGTGGATCTGCCGGCTGTGCCGCCGCGTGCCGAGCGGACGGGCCGGAGCGGTTGGCATGCCCAGAGTTACGGTCACGTTGTCCTCACTGGCGAATCGGAGACGAAGATCGACGTGCGACTGACTCGGCCTGTCGGCTGCAGGAGGCAGGGCAGAATGGCACACCGTCGCGCATGTTCATACGGAATTACTGATTCAGGCGAATGGGATTGACAATGTCGGCGGACAGGACAAGCAGACTGAACCCGAGCAGTACGACGACCGTGGCGTACGTGGCTGGTAACAGTTTGGCGAAATCCACCTTCTGTACCGGACCGCGATAACCCCGGAGCCTGCGTAGGCCATGCCGGGCCTGCTCGAAGCCCAGCACGGCAATATGACCGCCGTCCAACGGAAGTAGGGGCAACAGGTTAAAAATTCCGACCGCGAGATTGATCGCGGCGACCAGAATGAGAAGATTCCGCACCCGGTCCACGGCCGAACTGCCCTCGGCCGAGACCACATCACCGCCGATACGCGCCGCTCCCACCACGCTGATGAAACCCTGGGGGTCGCGGTCGTCGCTGAAGATATTAGCGATATCACCGATCCGGCGGGTCAGCGTCTCGTACATACCGGTGAACCCGGACCCGATGACATCGAAGGTGCGGGGCACGGCTTCGATCGGGTTGTAGTGCACTGTCTCGGTTCCCGGTCTGACGCCCAAGGCGCCGACCCGGTCGTCGCCCGCCTGCCCGGTCTCCCGATCGCGCCTGACCTCCACCAGGTTCGGCGTGAGGGTGAGGGTGCGGCCGTCCCGTTCGACGACCATCACCGCAGGCCCCGCTCCGTGCGCACGCACCTGCCGGGTGAACTGCGCCCACGTCGTGACCGGAACTCCGCCGAAGCTGACGATCCGGTCGCCCGGCCGCAGACCGGCCGCCGCGGCCGGCCCCGGTCCGGAACAGGTCGCGGTCGTGGCGACGCAGCTCGTCGCGCCGACCCTCGACTCGCTGATCGTGGTCGTGCCCAGGACGACAAGCACTCCGTAGACCAACACGATGGCGATGACGAAATGCACGAAAGAACCAGCCGATATAACCACGAGCCGGGCTCGCGCCCGCGCATTGTGGAAGGCGCGGGGTTCATCGGCCGGATCGATCTCCTCGAGCGGAGTCATCCCCTCGATCTTGACGAAACCGCCGGCCGGAATGGCCTTGATGCCGTACTCGGTCTCCCCCCGCCGCCGGGACCAGATGGTCGGCCCGAAACCGACGAAGAACTTGGAGGCCTTCATACCGTAGTGCCGGGCCGTCACGAAATGCCCGGCCTCGTGCGCGACGACCGACACCAGCAGGGCCAGTGCGAACGCCACAATGCCGAGAAGCTCCATCAGACCGCCCTCTCGGCGCCGGGGGGGCGGCTCACACCGTGTCCCGTTCGGTCTCACGCCGGATCAGCCGCCCGGCCGCCGCCCGCGCGGCCCGTTCGGTGGCGAACACCTCCTCCACGCTGGGATGATCGATCACTTCGTGCTCGGCGATGACCTCGGCCACCAGGTCGACAATACGGATGAAGGGCAGCCGCCCGGCGAGGAAGGCGGCCACCGCCTCCTCGTTCGCGGCGTTGAAGACCGCGGGGGCGGTGCCGCCGCGCCGCCCGGCCGTGCGGGCGAGCTCCACCGCCGGGAACGCCACCTCGTCCAGCGGTTCGAAGGTGAGCGCCTGCGCCCGCGACCAGTCCATCGGCGGCTGCGCCTGCGCCACCCGGTCCGGCCAGCCGAGCGCCAGCGCGATGGGCAGCCGCATGTCCGGCGGGGAGACCTGAGCGATCGTCGAGCCGTCGGTGAACTCGACCATCGAGTGCACCAACGACTGGGGGTGCACGACGACCTCGATGTCGTCGTAGGGAACCCCGAAGAACAGGTGCGCCTCGATCAGCTCGAGCCCCTTGTTCATCAGGGTCGCCGAGTTGATCGTCACCAGGGGTCCCATGTCCCAGGTGGGATGGGCCAACGCCTGCTCCGGGGTAACGGCGGCAAGCTCGTCGCGGCGGCGCCCGCGGAAGGGACCTCCGCTGGCGGTCAGCACCAGCTTGCCTACCTCGTCCCGTCGCCCGCCCCGCAGGCACTGCGCCAGTGCGGAGTGCTCGGAATCCACCGGCACCAGGCGGTCGGGGTCGCCACCGAGCGCGTCGAGCACCAACGGCCCCCCGGCGACCAACGATTCCTTGTTCGCCAACGCCACCGTCCGGCCGGCGGCCAGCGCCGCGAGCGTCGGGGCCAACCCGACCGAGCCGGTGATGCCGTTGAGGACGATGTCACACGGCCACGCCGCGATCTCGCTCGCGGCGTCGGGACCGGCGAGAATCTTTGGCACGGGGAACTCACCCCGACGGTAGCCCCGCCGCGACGCCTCGGCGAAGAAGGCCAACTGGAGGTCCTGAGCGGCCGAGGCCGCCGCCACTCCCACGGCCTGGACGCCGAGGTCCAGTGCCTGAGCGGCGAGCAGGTCCACCCGGGACCCGCCGCCCATCAACGCCACCACCCGGAACCGCTGCGGGTTGCGGCGTACGACATCTATCGCCTGGGTTCCGATCGAACCGGTGGACCCGAGCAGGACAACCTCACGCAGGATCGAAGCCTCCACCACGTCACCCATTCTCTCAGGCCCACCGACCGCTCGGCACCGCCCTGTTCGGTTCATGACAGGTGCCACCCGAAGATGCGCAATGGGTCCGGTGACAACTACGTTTCGTCAGGTCTGGTGGGCAGGACTTTGCGGTCGCCGCCCACCCCGATCGGCCACCCCGATCCGGGTGGCACGTCGGCCCGGTCGGTCACGTCGACGACGGCTCCGACGTCTGCTCATCCCCGGCCGGGCGAGGAAGAAGGTGTGGCGCCGGTTGCCGGCTGCCCGGACGGTTCGGCACCGGGGGTGGCATCCGGGGAGGCGGGCGACGCCGACGTGGTGGCGGGTCCGGAGGATGCGGCGGGTCCAGAGGATCCAGCCGCCGGTGCCGCGGGAGTCGGACTGGTGGCGACGCCCGTGCTGGCGGGACCGGCGGAGACGGCAGGGCCGGCGGAGACGGCAGGGCCGGGCAGGCCACTCGTCGCGGACGTAGGCGTGTAACCGAAATAGGTCAACGCCACGATGGTGGCACTCAGGCTGACGGAGGTCGGACCCAGCGCCGGACGTGCCTGCGCCCCCGGCCAGGTGTGCCCCGCGCCCTGCATGGCCAACAGCCCGACGTCATGGCCGGCTGGGCAGCCGCTCCACACGGTGCGCTGCCAGGCAGCCGTGTCCCGGGAGGTCTGGCGGGCTCCGCTGCAGCCCAGAGCGGAGGCGTACCGGGCGAGCCGGTCCTCCACGGGCTGGGCGACGACTCCGGTGAAGGGGGCCGGCCGCGAAGCGCCTCCGCCGGCATACGGCGCGATCTGGTCCGAGGTCCCATGGATCTCCAGGACGTTGGTGGCGGGCTTGGCGCAGGAGCCGGGCAGCACGCTCGACCCGACGGTCACCGCCGCCGCAAGACGGCCCGGCAGCGCGCAGGCCAGCGTGAGCACCATGTTCGCGCCGTCCGCGTAGCCCACGGCGAAGACGCGTCCCGCATCCAGGCACATCTGACCGACGAGGTCGTTGAGCAGCGCGCCGACGAAGAGCACGTCGTCGGGTCCCACCGCCTTCGATCTGGTGAAGTTCCACCGCCCCTGCATCCCGATCGGGGCGGCGACCACGAAGCCCGCCTTCGTCCCCTGATCGGCGAGCCGCGTGTACGCTTCCAGATCTTCCGGCGTCTGGTTCAGATCATGGAAATTGAAGATCAGCGGTAGTGGCCTGGCCCGAGGACCCGCGGTCGGTACGGCGAGGACGTAGCCGCGCTCGGTTCCTCCCACCCGCAGCGTGCGGGTACCGATCCCGGACGGCAGGGTCTTCCCGGTGACGCAGCCGCTCTCGGGGGGTGGTGGGACCGTGGGCAACGGTATGGCCGACGCCACGGCGGCACCGGCGGCACGGCCGCCGGACGCCCCGAGAGCGGCCTGGGTCGCCGAGGTCTTCGCCGGCCCCGGCTCCTGGGACATCGCGTACCACAGGAGCAGCAGCAACACCCCGGCGGCGGCCGTGATCGGCAGCCATACGGTGTTCGTCGCCCGGATATCCGGGCGGGAGGCCCCCCGGCGTCGGCTCGTCGGACTACCGAAGGACACGGTCACCGTCAGACGTCGCGCTCCCCGCGCCACCGAACTCGGCGGGACGGTCGGATCCGACCTGCTCCGGCTGGTCCGTCCGCTCCGGCGTCCCGGCCGGCTCGGCCGCAAGCTGTCCGCAGGCTGCCGCGATCTCCCGGCCCCGGGTGTCGCGCACCGTCGTCACGATGCCGCGGTCACGGAGCCGGCGGGCGAACGCGCGCTGGCCGGCCGGGACGCTGGCGCGCCACGAGGATCCACCGGTTGGATTCAACGGAATGAGGTTCACATGCGCGAGCCGGCCTACGAGCAGGTCCGCGAGGGCGTCGGCGCGTTCCACGTCATCGTTGACCCCATCGATCAGCGCGTACTCGACGCTTACCCGTCTGCCGGTTACCTCGGCGTACTCCCAGGCGGCCGCGAGCACCTCGGCCACCGGCCAACGGGTGTTGATGGGGACGAGTTCGTTCCGCAGAACGTCGTCCGGGGCGTGCAGGGACACCGCCAGAGTCACCGGCAGGCCCTCTCCGGAGAGGCGACGGATCGCCGGAACGAGGCCGACAGTGCTGACCGTCAGGCCGCGCGCCGACAGGCCCAGCCCGTCGGGGGGGTGAGCGGTGAGGCGGCGTAGCGCGACAATCACCGCGGCGTAGTTCGCCAGCGGCTCGCCCATCCCCATGAAGACCACGTTCGACAACCTGGTCGCGCTGCCCGCGAGCTCACGGCGCTGAAGAACCCGGGCGGCGTGCACGACCTGTTCGACGATCTCCGCGGTCGACAGGTTGCGGGTCAGCCCGCCCTGACCGGTGGCGCAGAACGGGCAGCCCATGCCGCAGCCCGCCTGGCTCGACACACAGACCGTCGCGCGACCCGGATATCTCATGATCACAGACTCGAGAGATGCGCCGTCCACGGCCCGCCACGCCGTCTTGCGGGTCAGACCGTCGTCGCAGCTCAGCGTCCGCACCGGGACGAGCAGCCTCGGCAGCAGGGCGTCGAGGAGCGGCTGGCGGTCCCGCTCCGGCAGGTCGGTCATCGCCTCGGGCTCATCGGCGGCGATCAACCGGGCATAATAGTGCCGGGCCACCTGATCGGCGCGGAAGGCCGGCTGCCCCAGCGACACCGCGACGTCACGTCGTTCCTGACGGGTCAGGTCGGCGAGGTGGCGCGGCACTCGGCCCGCTCGCCGGGTGAGCGTCAGTCGCGCGGGCCAGCCCGCCTCGGCGGGTGAGGGCTGGTCCGGACGTCCGGATTCGGCGGTCGTGGCAGTCATCGCGGATCCAGTCTGCCAGGTGACCGCGACCGAGACGAATGCACGGATCTGTCCGAAGGGACCCACGAGAGGCGAGACCGGTCGGCTGAGCCCGGTTCCGATCAGTTCAGGAAGGAAGTGATCAGAAGCCAGGCGACCGGGGCGGTGCACAACAACGAGTCCAAGCGGTCCATCAGGCCACCATGGCCGGGCAGCAGACTGCTCATGTCCTTGATGCCGATGTCGCGCTTGAGCAGGGACTCACCCAGGTCGCCGATCGTCGCGGTACACGCGACCGCCAGCCCGAGCAGAACGCCCTGCCAGGCCTCGGCCCCCAGCGGCCAGGCCAGCACGATCCCGGCGACGATCACACAGGTCACCGCCGAACCGACGAATCCCTCCCACGACTTCCCCGGGGAGACGGTAGGGGCCATCTTGTGCCGACCGCCGGAGAGGACACCGGCCGTGTAACCACCGACGTCGCTGGCCACCACCGTTCCCAGAAAGGCGACGACGCGCCAGCGACCATCGGAGGGTTCGGTGAGCAGCGCGGCGAAGCCAGCCGGAAAGCCGATGTAGCCGGCCACGAAGGCGGCGCCGGCGACGTCGCGGAGCAGACCCGTGGACGGCCCGAAAGCACGGACCAGCGCCGCCACGCCGATGGTGCCGGCGAGAGTCAGCAACAGGCCGGTGGTCCCATCGACGTACGCGACGACCGGCATGGCCGCCGCCCCGGCAACCAGGGGAAGCAGGGGAACCCGTACCTGCGTCAGTCGGATCGCGCGGACCACCTCGTGGGTGCCCAGGGCCATCGCGACACTGATCACCCCGACAAAGATCACCCGCAGGGTGAACAGCGGAACGAGGATGACGGCACCGAGAAGGATGCCGACACCGATGGCGGCCGGCAGGTTGCGGCCGGCACGTGAGGGCCGGGGCACCATCCCGGCGGGCCGACCGTGATTACCGGGCCCGCGGGGATTACCGGACTCAAGCGGATTACCGGGCCCATGCGAGGATCCCGGCGGCGCGGATGACCCGGACGGCCCGGACTCAGCCACCGCGCGGCCGTCGACAGTCGTCATGGCCGCCCGGCCGTGGGCAGCGACCGCCGCATCGCGCGCGCGTCATGCGCGGATCCGGGGACCGTCCAGACGATTCCGAGACCATGGGAATCGAACATCGGAGCAGGCGACCGGCATCGAGAACGGACGCAGGAATGATCAAACCGAGAGAAGATCCGATTCCTTGAGCCGAAGAAGTTCATCCACCTGCCCGACGTATCGGTGGGTTGCCTCGTCGAGATCCTTCTCACCCCGCCGGCCCTCGTCCTCGCCGGCATCGCCGTCCCGCACGATCCGATCGATCGTGTCCTTGGCGTGACGTCGGACGTTGCGGATGCTCACCCGGGCTTCCTCGGCCTTGGTCCGAGCCACCTTGACAAGATCGCGACGCCGTTGCTCGGACAGCTCCGGAAAAACACACCGGATGATGGTGCCGTCGTTGCTCGGGTTGACCCCGAGATCGGAATCGCGCACAGCCTTCTCGATCGCCCCCAGAGACGACTTGTCGTAAGGCGTGATGATCACCATACGCGGCTCCGGGATGTGGAACGACGCGAGCTGCTGCACCGGTGTCGGAGCGCCGTAGTAATCCACCAGGATCTTGGAGAAGACCGCGGGAGTGATACGCCCCGTGCGGATGTTCGCGAAGTCCTCCTTGGCGACCGAGACCGCCTTCTCCATCTTCTCCTCGGCCTCGAGAAGCGTGTCGTCGATCACCGCATTTCCTTCCGTCTGTTCCTGGTCCGCCGGCGTCCACCGGACGCCGGTCCTGTTATCATCGCAGTTCGGCCGAGCGCAGCCGAGTTCGTCGTCCCAGGGGCGAAGCCGTCCCGCCCGGTCCCGGATTCGCCTGACCGAGATCGCACAGCCGCCGCGTGCAGTGTGCCTTACCACGGCGTCCCCGCTGACCTGGGCCGACACGGCACGCCGACCGGGCCGGGAAGCATCACCTTGTCATCTCGAGGCGTGGCCATCCCGATGCCGGTGGCGTGCCGGACCACCGCACCCACCGAGAAGCCTCGGAGCCGCCGGCCGCCCGATCAGGGAGCCGGCGATCCGACGACGCTCAGGCCTGGCGGATGTTGAACCGGGAGAACCGACCGACCTCGATCTTCTCACCCAGCGACGCGCCGGCCTGGTCGAGCAGAGCTCGGATGGTCACCTTGCCGTCCTTCACCCATGGCTGGTCAAGCAGCACGCTGCTCTTCACATACCCGTTGACACGCCCTTCAACAATCTTCGCGATCGCCGGCTCAGGCTTGCCCTCCTCGCGGGCCGCGGCCTCGTAGATCTTTCGCTCCGCCTCGAGGACCTCGTTCGGGATCTGCTCGGCGGTGACATACAGCGGGTCCGCCGCGGCGATGTGCTGCGCGAGATCGCGGGCGAGTTGCTTGAAGTCCTCGGTCTTGGCCACGAAGTCCGTCTCGCAGCGAAGCTCGACGAGCACGCCGAGGGTAGGCGGGAGCTGCGGGTCGGTCCGGTGCAAGTAGGACTCGACCAGGCCGTTGGCGGCGCTGCGTGCCGCACGCTTGGCGACCTGTGCCTTGCCCTTCTCCCGCAGCCAGGACTTGGCCTTCTCGAAGTCCCCGGCGTTGTCGACCAGCGCCTTCTTGACGTCGCTCATCCCAGCGCCGGTGAGCTCCCGGAGCTTCCGGATGTCAGCGACTGAAATCTCTGCCATGGTGCTCTTCTCGTCGGTGTGGGTCTGGATGGTGGGTCTGGATGCTGTCGTAGTTCTACCGGCCCCGGCCCCGCGGTGCCCTTCGGGCGTCGCGGGAGCGCCCGCCCGAGCGGCCCGGGGCCCGGGTCCGACCACCGGAACCAGGCCCGACATTCGGGAGCGGTGGTCCCCGACCCGACTCGGGGAACCACCGTCCTCCTCACACGATGTCACCGCTGGTCGATCGCCATCACCGCGGGCGAATGAGACGCGGTAGCGGGTCAGACCACGGTGCCGACCGCGGCGTCCGGTCGTGTCCCGTCCGCGGGCCCCGCCGTCGCCGGCTCCACCGCACCCGGGGCCTCGACAGGTGCCTCACCACGCAGCAGTGCCTGCTCCCACTCGGCGAGCGGCTCCTCACCCGCAGACTGCTCGGGCTTGGCATCGGCAGAGCTCGAGGCGCCCGCACGGGCCATCAGACCGTCCGCGACCGCATCGGCGACCACCCGGGTGAGCAGCGCAGCGCTGCGGATCGCGTCGTCGTTGCCGGGGATCGGGTAATCGACCTCGTCCGGGTCGCAGTTCGTGTCGAGAATCGCCACGACGGGAATGCCGAGCTTGCGGGCCTCACCGACGGCGATGTGCTCCTTCTTGGTGTCGACGACCCACACCGCGCTCGGCACCCGGCTCATGTCGCGGATACCGCCGAGGGTGCGCTCGAGCTTGACCTTCTCCCGGGTCAGCACGAGCTGTTCCTTCTTCGTGCGCACCTCGGTACCGCCGGTCACCTCGATCTCCTCGAGCTCCTTGAGCCGCTGAAGACGCTTGTAGACCGTGGAGAAGTTGGTCAGCATGCCACCGAGCCACCGCTCCTTGACGTACGGCATCCCGACCCGGGCCGCATGTTCCTCGATTGCCTCCTGGGCCTGCTTCTTCGTCCCGATGAACAGGACCGTCCCACCGTGCGCCACGGTCTCCTTGACGAAGTCGTAGGCGCGGTCGATGTAGGACAGCGTCTGCTGCAGGTCGATGATGTAAATGCCGTTACGTTCGGTGAAGATGTACCGCTTCATCTTCGGATTCCAGCGCTTGGTCTGGTGCCCGAAGTGCACACCGCTCTCCAGCAGCTGCTTCATGGTGACGACGGCCATCGGACGTCGCTCCTTCCCGCCCGGCCTGGGCCGGGACGCCTCGGTTGTGACGGCGCCATCTGACGACGGCAGCCCCTGACGCCCGATTGGTCGTGGCCGTCGCTGTGCGGCGGACCGAGGAGACCCTTCCGATGATCCGATCCGGATCATCGGAAGTGGGCGTGCGAACTGGGCCCGGTGGACGGGCCCTGCGATCGATGATACCTGCCGGGTACGAGGATCCATCGGGCGACCACATCGGATCGGATCAACGGACCGGCCGGCGATGTCCACAGAGCGCGGGCACCGACAGCATGCGGCGGGAGTTATCCACAGATCACACGGCCGGTCTACCCAACGGCATCAAAACGCCGCACCGTGGACGAGGCCGGTCCGCTCCCCCCTCGGATCGGCACAGCGGCGGCCGGACGAGCGGACCTGGACCGGGTCCGGCCGCCGCGCCTCCCCCGGACCCGGAGGTGTCACCGTCATGCCCCCTTTGCCGCGCTTCGACCCGCTCTGGCTCGTCATCCCGGCGGTCGCCATCCTGATCGCCCTGGGACGGCCCACTACGATGCCGATCAAGCCGCACGCCGACGGGCCACGCCTCGTCCTGGCCGCACGTGATCCGCAACGGAGCACCACCGCCTTGTCCGAGCCCTTGTCCGAGCCCGGGCGGTCCGCCCCGTCCGGTGCGACCGACTCCGCCGGTGGGCTCGGCCCCGGTGACGGGTTCGGTACCGCGCCCCGCCACGACGTCATCGAGCAGGCCCTGGGGGTCAGCCAGGTTCAGGCCGTGGTGAGGACCCCGGGCCCACCTCCTCTCAGGCTCACCCCCGGCACGTCGGCGGAACCCTCGACGACACCTGCTCCGTCCACAGCGCGGTCGACGCCGGCGGCGCATCCGGCCCCCTCGCCTCGCGCCCCCTCGCCGA
>NZ_CDWWEW010000043.1:0-20360 GCF_977966315.1 Frankia sp. CeRuru1 | reverse complement strand
CCCACAGGGGGCGCGCTCCGGCCCGACGGGGGCGGTGGCGCGTGCGGTGGGGCCGGTGGCATGGGGGTGGGCGGCGGGCCTGCCGTGCTCCCGCGCCCCCCGGAGGGGCCCCCCGTCCGACCGGCACCGGGCTCCGAACGGGTCACGCCCGGACGTGACCGGATGGGACGACGGGTAACCAGAGCGTTACGGGGCGTCTGAGGCTCGGTCAGTCGTAGGCCGAGCAGCGAGATGGGGCGCGCGTCCCCGCCATCACCCGGTTCGGTCGCGCCGGGATCCCGCCGGCCGGGCCCGGCCGCGATCCGTTCCCCGACCTCCGGATTCCCTCCGACCGGGCCGGTCGACGCCGACGTCTCGTCACCGTTCCAACTCCCACCGTGACTTACCATCCGCGCCACCCCGCCCCCATGTGTACCGGCCGACGGGACCTCCTCCGATCCCACCGCGAAGTATGACGCCAGAGCGCAAGGGCACCGATACGACGTGAGACCACAGTCTCGTGTAACCGGCCGTCCCGACAAGAGCACCGGACTGATCGGGACAGACTGATCGGGACAGCCGGAATCAGAGCCACGAGCAGCGAACACACCACCGGCACACCCGATCCACTTCGAATCGCCATGTGACGGCAACACCATACCGAGAGCATGTCACGCGGACGGATCGGCCTCGCACCGTGCGTGTGAACTCCTGATGCGGAACGTTCCGGCCAGTGATGGCGTGGGAGCTCAGCCGGCGAGTTCCAGATCGCGCAGCACCGCGGCGGTGCCCAGCGCGGCCAGGGTCGCCTCCCGGCCCTTGTCCTCGCTGGACCCGGGCAGCCCGGCGCGGTCCCGGGCCTGCTCGACGGTGTCGCAGGTGAGCACGCCGAAACCGACGGGGACGCGGGCGTCGAGGGTGACGCGGGCGAGCCCCGCGGTGACGAACTGACAGACGTAGTCGAAGTGGGGGGTGCCGCCCCGGATAACGACACCGAGGGCGACGACGGCGTCATGCCGCGCCGCCAGCGCGGCGGCGATCACGGGAAGCTCGACCGCACCGGAGACCCGCACGACGGTGGGTGCCGTCGCGAGGCCCGTGTCCTTCGCGGCGCGCAGCGCGCCAGCAAGCAGCGCATCGGTGATCTCGGCGTGCCATCGGGTGGCGACCACCGCCAACCGCATGCCCGCGACGGGCGGAAGCACCTCCGCGGGAGCCCCGAGGCCGCTCACAGACCCTCCCCCTCGGCACAGTCGGCCCCGGCGGGCGTACCCGGGCCCGCGCCGCCCGCGATGGCCGTGCAGCCGGAGGTGACGGGCACCCTCGACGCCCTCGACGCCCCCGGCACCCCCGGCACCCCCGGGATCCAGCGCGAGCCGGCCGGCTCGTCCTCGCCCACGGCCCTAGGCAGATCGGACATGCCGGGTAGACCCGGAAGGCCGGGCAGACCGGGAATGACATGTCCCATCCGGTCCCGCTTGGTGGTCAGGTAGCGCAGGTTCTCCGGCGTCTGGGTGACCGGCATCCCGATGAGTTCGACGATGCGCAGGCCGTAACCCTCCAGCCCGGCCCGCTTCGTCGGATTGTTGGACAGCAGCCGGAGGCCGCGCACGCCGAGATCGACCAGGATCTGGGCTCCGGTGCCGTAGTCGCGGGCGTCGGCCGGCAGGCCCAGCGCGAGGTTGGCGTCGACGGTGTCGTGGCCGGCGTCCTGCAGTTGGTAGGCCCGCAGCTTGTGCATCAGGCCGATGCCCCGGCCCTCGTGGCCCCGCATGTAGAGCACCACCCCGCGCCCCTCGGTCGCGATCATGCGCAGTGCCGCGTCGAGCTGGGTTCCGCAGTCGCAGCGCCGGGAGCCGAAGACGTCCCCGGTGAGGCATTCGCTGTGCACCCGGACCAGCACGTCCTCGCCGTCACCGAGCTCGCCTCGGATCAGCGCGATGTGTTCGACGCCGTCGAGGATGTTGCGGAACCCGACCGCCCGGAACGCCCCGTAACGCGTCGGAAGCGATGCCTCCGCGACCCGCACCACCTGCTTCTCGGTCCGCCGACGGTAGGCGATGAGATCGGCGATGGAGATCAGCAGCAGCCCGTGCTCGCGGGCGAACTCGGCGAGCCGGGGAAGCCGGGCCATCGTCCCGTCGTCGTTCACGATCTCGCAGATCGCACCGGCCGGCCGCAGCCCGGCGAGCCGGGCGAGGTCGACCGCGGCCTCGGTGTGGCCGGGGCGGCGCAGCACCCCGCCATCCTTGGCGCGCAGCGGGAAGATGTGGCCCGGCCGGCTCAGGTCGCCGGGCATGGTCTGCGGGTCGGCCAGCAACCGGATGGTGCGGGCCCGGTCGGCGGCGGAGATCCCGGTGGAGACGCCGTCGCGGGCGTCCACGGTGATGGTGAACGCGGTGCCCATCCGCTCGGTGTTGTGCGGGACCATCTGGTCCAGTTCGAGCCGGTCGGTGTCGGCGGCGTCCATCGGCACGCAGATCACACCGGAGGTGTACCGCGTCATGAACGCGACCAGCTCGGGTGTGGCGGCCTCCGCCGCGAAGATCAGATCACCCTCGTTCTCCCGGTCGGCGTCGTCGACGACGACGAGCGGGCGGCCGGCGGCGATCTCGGCGAGCGCGTCCTCGATGGCGGCGAACCGCACGTCGGCATAGCCGGCGGGAAGGACACCGGCGGGAAGGGTGGCCGTCGAGGAGGCGCCGGCCGCGGATGTCGTCATCGGTGTCGTCCGTTCGGTTCGATGGGGCCGGCATGCAGCTTCTCGACGTACTTGGCCAGCACGTCGACCTCGATGTTGACCAGGGAACCCGGCGCGCGGCGACCCAGCGTGGTCAGTTCGAGCGTGGTGGGGATCAGGCTGACCGTGAAGGTGGCCGGTGAGTTGCCACCGGCCGGCGAGATGTCGACGACGGTCAGGCTCACCCCGTCCACCGTCACCGAGCCCTTCTCCACGAGGTAGCGGTCGAGCCCCTCGGGGAGCGCGATGCGCACGAGCTCCCAGCCCTCACCGGGCTGCCGGTCGAGGACCGCGCCGACGCCGTCGACGTGCCCCTGGACCAGGTGGCCTCCCAGCCGGTCCGCCAGCCGGACGGGACGTTCGAGATTCACCCGGTCACCGACGGTGAGCTTCCCGAGAGAGGAACGCACCAGCGTCTCTCGCATCACGTCAGCAGTGAACGCCGACGGGCCGTCCGTTGTGCCGGGTGGGCCGCCGGCCGTACCGGTCTCGGCGCCCCCATCGAGCCCCGGGCGGGCGAAGGAGGTCACCGTGAGACAGACACCGTTGACGGCGATGGACGCGCCGTGACTCACATCACCCAGAACCGTCTGACAGGCGATGGTGAGTGCCGCCGACTCCGACCGCGCATCCACCGCGGTCACCACGCCGAGTTCCTCAACGATGCCGGTAAACATCCGACCCGTGCCCCTCGCTCCCGGGCACCCGCACCCTGGGCGAGGAGAAAACCACGCGGGACCACGCCGGCACGCTCACGCCGGCACGCGCCCGCGAGCGGTCAACGACCACCACGGGCACTCGGCCCGCGCGCATCCTCCCATCCGGACTTTAACCGTCGGTCCCGGAATTCCACCGGGTCAGCCGTCCCAGTACCTGCGGACGGGTCGCGGACTGTCACCGCCGGTTCGGAGTTTCACCGACCCCGGAGCGCGCGTGCTGTTGGTTGTACTGCCTCAAGTCTGGCATATGAAGCCGCCGGACGCCGGTGAAGCCGCCGGACGCGGTCACGCCGGCCCAACCGCCGAGCGTGGCGCGGGCGGGGACAGCCGGGGCGCCGCCCGCAGCGCCTGCTCACGCAGCCGCTCGACGGCCTGGCCCGGATCGGCCGCCCCGAAGACGGCCGTGCCGGCGACGAACACGTCCACACCCGCCACCGCGGCCCGTTCGATCGTCTCGGCGTTGACCCCGCCGTCAATCTGCAGCCATAGGTCCAGCCCACGGGCGTCGAGCAGGCGCCGGGCGGCCTCGATCTTCGGCAACACCTCGGTCATGAACGTCTGACCGCCGAAACCCGGCTCGATGGTCATCAGCAGCAGCAGGTCGAACCGGTGCAGGTCGTCGAGATAGTGCTCGATCGGGGTGTTCGGCTTCACGGCGAGGCCGGTGCGGGCCCCGGCCGCCCGGATCGCCCTGGTGGTGCGGGGCAGGTCGGACACGGCCTCGGCGTGAATGGTGACGTTCGCCGCGCCGCGCTCGGCGTACCCGGCCGCCCAGCGGTCGGGATCGTCGATCATGAGATGGCAGTCGAGCGGAGTATCCGTCACCGCGCGCAGGGCCGTCACCGTGTCCGGCGCGAACGCCAGGTTCGGGACGAAGTGGTAGTCCATCACGTCAACGTGCAGCCAGTCAGCCTGCCCCTCGACCGCCAGGGCCGCGTCAGCGAGCCGGCCGAAGTCGGCGGCGAGCAGGCTGGGGTAGATCTGCGCGGTGGCCATTTCGCGAGGGTATCGGCTCCCGGGTCCGACGCCTCAGCTGTCGACCCGGCGCAGCAGGGCGACGAACATCGCATCCGTGCCGTGGAGATGCGTCCAGAGCTGAACGAACGGGCCGTCACCGAGCCGGTCGACCTCCGGCAGGGTCAGGCGGGCATCGAGGATGGAGGTGTCGGCGCGTTGTCCGGCCACGCCACGCACCACCTCGACGCTCTCAGCCGGGTGCGGGGAACAGGTCGCGTACGCCACCACCCCGCCCGGGCGGACCAGGTCGAGCGCGGCAACGAGCAGCGCACGCTGGAGCGGGACGAGCGCGGCCACATCGGCCGCGGTCCGCCGCCACCGGGCCTCCGGCCGACGCCGCAGTGCTCCGAGGCCGGTGCAGGGGACGTCGACCAGCACCCGGTCGGCCCCATCGGGCCGCAGGGGCGCCGCCCGGCCGTCGGCGCGCACCGTCCAGGCCCGCGCCGCGCCGCCCAGGGACCGGGCCACCATGGCCGCCCGGGCCGCCCGGGGCTCGACCGCGATCAGGGCCGGCCTGTCCGGCAGACCCAGCCTGTCCGATGAGGCGGAGCCGCCGAGCAGCGCGGCGAGCAGGGCCGCCTTCCCGCCGGGACCCGCGCACAAGTCGACGGTCAGCCCGAGGTCGCGGCCCACCGTCGCCGCGCGGGCCAAGGCCAGGGTGACGAGCTGGCTGCCCTCGTCCTGCACGGCGGCCGCGCCCGCGGCCACGGCGGGCAGCCCCGCCGGGTCCCCGCCGTCGAGGCGTACCGCATACGGCGAATAGGAGCCGGGCCGGGCGGTCAGACCTGCTTGCGCGGCCTCGGCGAGCAGCTGGTCACGGTCCACCCGGCCCGGACGGGCGACCAGGTGTACCGCGGGTCGGGCGTCGTCTGCCTCCAGCGCGGCGCGGGTCGCCGTGAGGTCGCCGGCCAGGGCCTCCGCGACGACCTCGACGATCCAGCGGGGATGCGTCGTCACGACCGCCAGGTGACCGACAGGGTCGACATCGAACTGCGGCGCGGACAGCATCGTGGCGAGATCGCCGCCGGTCTCGGCCACCCGGGCGGCCACCCGACGCAGCACGGCGTTCGCAAAGCGGACCGGGCGCTCGCCGCTCGTCGTGCGGACCAGCTCGACGGTGCTGGCCACGGCCGCGCGGGCCGGGACCCTGGTCCGCAGCAGCTGGTAGGCGCCCAGGCGCAGCGCGTCGCGCACCGGCGGGTCGATGGTGTGGACGGGTCGACTCGTCGCCGTGTCGAGCACCCCGTCGAGGGTGCCCTGCGCGCGCAGGGAACCGTAGGCGAGCTCCGTGACGAACCCGCGGTCCCGGGCGGACAGTCCGCTGCCCGCCAACAGGGACGGCAGCAGCAGGTTGGCGTAGGAGCCGCGGTCGTCCACCGCCCGAAGCACCTCCCAGGCCAGCAGCCGCGGCCGGTCGACGCTTGACGCTGGCCGGGGCCCACGGGTGCCCGGCGAACCGGCCGATCTCACGACGTTCCTCCACTGATTGGCATCGCGCCGGCCGGGCCACCGCCGGCCGGGCCACCGCCGGCCGGGCCACCGCCGGCGGCGCCGGCAGCGGTCCGTGCGCCGATCTCGCCGAGGGTCTCCCCCTCGGCGATCCGGACCCCGCGGGCCCAGGCGGCGGCCGCCATCGGGCCTCGCCCCTCGGGACGTACCTCGCCGAGGAGCACCGGGCTTGTGCCCGTGCCGACCGCCACGTCCCCGCCGGGGAGCACCATGATCTGACCCGCCGGCAGCCCCCCCGCCGGCAGCCCGGCGGGCAGCGCTACCGGCCCGGCCGACCGACCGGGCACCGCACCGAGGCGCACCGGGCCGATCTTGAGCCGCCGGTCGCGGAACGTCGTCCAGGCTCCCGGCGCGGGAGTGGCGGCCCTCGCCAGCCGATCCACCACGATCGCCGGCTTCGTCCAGTCGATCCGGGCCTCCTCGACGGTCAGCTTCGGCGCGAAGGAGATCCCCTCGGCGGGCTGGGCCACGGGCCGTACCGTCCCGTCGGCGATGCCGTCCATCACCGCGACCAACAGCCCGGCGCCAGCCTCGGCGAGCCGGTCCAGCAGGTCACCGGAGGTGTCCGTCGGCCGAACCCGCTCGGTGAGGACACCGTAGACCGGACCGGAGTCCATCGCCGGTTCGATCTGGAAGACGCTCGCGCCGGTCAGGTCGTCCCCGGCGAGCAGGGTGCGCTGCACCGGAGCCGCCCCGCGGTAGGCCGGCAGCAGGGAGAAGTGCAGGTTCACCCAGCCGTGGCGGGGAATAGCGAGCGCCGCAGGCGGTAGCAGCGCGCCGTAGGCCACCACCGGGCAGCAGTCGGGCGCGAGGCCGGCAAGCGTGGCCAGGAACTCCGGGTCCCGGGGCCGGTCCGGGCTGAGCACCGGGATGCCGGCCTCGTCGGCCAGGACGTGGACGGGGGGCGGCTTCACCTTCCGCCCCCGCCCGGAGGGCCGATCGGGCCGGGTGACAACCGCGACCACGTCATGGCGCGAGCTGTCGATCAACGCCCGCAGGCTGGGCAGAGCCACCGCCGGGGTACCGGCGAAAACAAGACGCATACGCGAAGCACCGATCCGTCGCGACGTCATTGCCGACGCCGTGACCGTCTCCGGGGGTCATCGATCCGAGGTGTCCGACCGGGCCGGGACCATCCCGCCGTTCTCCGGCCGGGAGTACGGGCTGACGTCCACAGGCCTGTCGCCGCCGACGACCGTACCCCGCCGGCGCTCGGAGGTGGCGGACGGCCGCGGTCCGGGCCGGGCCCGCGACCGGGGATCATGAGCCATGGCGCGAAGCCGGGCCGTGGTGCGCGGGGCCACGCCAGGCGGTGCGAACCAGACCACGCCGGCGCTACCCGAGGACCACATGCCGGCGCTACCCGAGGACCAGGGGGTCGAGCTGGATCCGTAACCGGCCGGTGGTTCGCCGGGTCGCGAGGACGCCGCGAGCGGATCGCAGCGAGGCCGCCAGGGCCGCGCCGCGCTCGCGGCGGACCCGGATCAGGACCCGTTCGATCTCCTCGGGGCCGGAGGTGGCGCTGTCGGGGCCGCGCTGCCCGGCGCCCACGGCGGACGGATCGCCCTGGTTCGCGCCGTCGAGAACGGCCCGCGCGGACGGTGCGGGGGGCAGCGGTACCGGCCCGAGCACATCGGCACCGTCGGGAAGCTCGACGGCGGCCAGCAGCTCCGCAACCGCCGCGGCGGTGCCCGCTACGGACGCCATCCGGGTCGCCGGCGGGAACCCCAGCTCCGCCCGCTCGTCGGCCTCCCGGGCGACGAACGTGCCGGGATCCCAACGGACGAGCGCCTGGACCGGCCCGAGTCCGGCGTCGGCCGCGACGATGACCCGCCCCCCGCGCGCGGCGGGCCGGGCGAGCGCGGCGGCGGCGGTCCACCGGCGCAGAGTCTCCTCCCCCGCACGCAGGTCGGGACGGCCCAGCAGAGCCCAGCCGTCGAGGAGCAGCACCGCCCCATAGCCGCCGTCCGCCACGGGCTCCGCCCCCGGGGTCGAGATGACGAGGGCCGGTTCGGCGGGCACGGTGGCGAGCACCCCGTCCCGGCCGGAGGTGCGGACCGGGACGCCGGGAAAGGCCCGCCCCAGTTCCTCCGCCGTACGACGATCTCCCGTCACCGAGGCGCGCAGCCGCGGGCCCGAACAGGACGGGCAGTGCCAGACCGCCGCGGCGACCGGACGGCCGCACCACCGGCAGGAGAGCGCACCACCGCCCGCCGCCCGGCCCAGCGGCCCCTGACAGTGCGGGCACCGGGCGGGCCGCCGGCAGGCCGCGCAGGCCAGTGACGGCTGGTATCCCCTCCTCGGCACCTGGACCAGTACCGGCAGACCGGCCGCCAGCGCATCCCGGGCGGTCCGCACCGCGAGGGAGGGCAGCCTCGCCGCCCGGGCGGCGGGGTCACGGGCGTGTTCGAGGTCGGAGCCGGTGGTCTCGGCCCGGGGAGCCAGCGCGCGTACCTGCTCCCGGGGCAGCACCACCGGGTGCGCCCACCCCGTGCGCACCAGCGCCTCGGCGTCCGTCGACGGGCAGAACCCGCCGATCACGAGCGCGCACCCCTGGAGCCGGGAGCGCAGGACGGCGACGTCTCGGGCGTGCGGGTACGGGGCCAACGGCTCAGCATGCAGGTCGTCACCGTCATCCCACACCACCACCAAGCCGAGCTCGGCCACGGGCGCGAACATCGCCGCGCGGGTACCCACCACCGCCCGCGCCTGTCCGCGGCTGACCGCGAGGAACGCGCGATACCGCCGGGCCGGGCCTAGATCGGCCCGCAGTGCGATGGTGGTCTCCCGACCGACCGCGGCGACCATCGCCGCCTCGACCCGATCGACATCACGATGATCGGGTACGACGACGAGTACGCCGCGACCGGACGCCGCCGTAGCGGCGGCCGCGGTGGCAATCATCTCCGGCCAGGCGGGGCCGGGCGGGGCCCACCAGACCGCCCTCGGTGACCTGCCCGCAGCCAGGGCGGTGAGCATCGACGGACCCGTGGGATAGCGGCCCCACTCGCCGGGTTCCGGCGGCACAGCCTCAGGCCCCGGCGGCACAGCCTCAAGCCTCGGTGAGACAACCTCCGCCCGGCCGTGGCGGGGAGGCACGGCGAGCCGGAGGACGTCGGCCAGCGTGCCGGCGTAACGATCGGCAACCGCGCGGGCGAGTTTCGCGACGGACTCGGACAGCACAGGCTCCGGCGAGATCGACCGGGCCAGCGGCGCGAGCTGACCGGAATGGTCGGAACTCTCGCGACGCTCCAGCACGAACCCGTCGACCAGCCGGCCCGCGAACCGGACCCGGACCCGGGACCCCGGCACCGCCAGGTCAGCCAGGTCCGCCGGCACGAGGTAGTCGAAGGGGCGGTCGAGATGGGCGAGCGGAGTGTCGACGGCAACCCGCGCCACCGGCAGCCGCGCGGCGAGCGGCCGCGGCGAACCGGGACCCGCGGAGCGCGAAATTCCCGACCGCGAAGCCCCCGACCGGGCACCCCCCGGGCCGGCCGCCGCCGGGCCGGCCGCTGACGGGCCGGCCGCTGACGGGCTGAGGTCGGGGAGGGCGCCGGGGTGCTCGGTCATGACGGCATTCGTACCAGCCGCCTACGACATCCTCCGACCCCGTTCCCTCGCCGGGACGGCGACCGGCGGGACACGACCTCCCCGACCTCCCCGATCTCCCGATCCGCTCCCGGGACCCGCGTGACAGGGGTCCCGCAGGGGCGGGAGACGAGCGTCGGGTCAGCCCTTGACGGCGCGCTGGAGAGCCTCGGCGCGTGCGGTGGACTCCCAGGTGAAATCGAGCTCGGGGCGACCGAAGTGGCCGTAGGCGGCCGTCTGGGCGTAGATCGGCCGCAGCAGGTCCAGATCCCGGATGATCGCTGCGGGACGGAGGTCGAACACGCTCGTCACCGCGTCCTGGATCTGGCTGTCCGGGACGGTTCCGGTGCCGAAGGTCTCCACGAACAGGCCGACCGGCTGCGCCTTGCCGATCGCGTACGCCACCTGGACCTCGCAGCGGCTGGCGAGACCCGCGGCGACGACGTTCTTGGCGACCCAGCGCATCGCGTACGCGGCGGAGCGGTCGACCTTGGACGGGTCCTTGCCGGAGAAGGCGCCACCGCCATGGCGGGCGTAACCGCCGTAGGTGTCGACGATGATCTTACGGCCAGTCAGGCCGGCGTCACCCATCGGGCCGCCGATCTCGAACCGGCCGGTCGGGTTGACCAGCAGCCGGCGCCCCTCGGTGGCGATCTCGAGCAGGGCCAGCTCCGGCTCGACGACGTACTCGGCGATGTCCGGCGCGAGCAGGGTGTCCAGGTCGATATCGGCGGCGTGCTGGGAGGAGACGACGACTGTGTCGAGCCGGGCCGGCTTCCCGTCGACGTACTCGATGGTCACCTGGGTCTTGCCGTCCGGGCGCAGATAGCCGACCTGGCCCTCCTTGCGGACCGCGGACAGCCGCCTGGCGAGGCGGTGCGCCAGCGCGATCGGCAGCGGCATGAGCTCAGGGGTCTCGTCGCAGGCGAACCCGAACATCAGGCCCTGGTCGCCGGCGCCCTGCCGGTCGAACTCGTCGTCGGCGGAACCCTCGACGCGGGTCTCGTGCGCCGTGTCGACGCCCTGGGCGATGTCCGGGGACTGCGCGCCGATCGACACGCTGACGCCGCAGGACGCGCCATCGAAGCCCTTCTTGGAGGAATCGTAACCGATCTCCAGGATGCGCTCGCGGACGACGGAGGCGATGTCGACGTAGGTCTTTGTGGTGACCTCGCCGGCGACGTGGACCTGACCCGTCGTGATGAGTGTCTCCACGGCGACCCGGCTCTTCGGGTCATCCTTGATCATGGCATCGAGAATCGAGTCGCTAATCTGATCGGCGATCTTGTCCGGATGCCCCTCGGTGACGGACTCGGACGTAAACAGGCGCGTCGCCACTGGACTAACCCCCTGGGTGATCCGGTTGATTCCGACGAAGCTTACCGAGGTGCCGCGAGGGGTACACGCAGCGCCTCGGCGGGCGTTCCATCGGTCCGATCGGCCGTAAGGCCGACCACGAGGTCGAGGATCCGATGCGCGAGGAGGTCCTTGCTCGTGCGCTCGATGGCCGTCTCGCCACCGCGGGGGTCCAGTACCACGGCGGCGTTGTGTTCCACCTCGAATCCGAGGCCGGCGCCGACCTCGTTGACCACGAGCAGGTCGACCGGCTTGCGCGCCAGTTTGGCCCGGGCGTGGTCGAGTACCCCGCCGCCGGGGCCGCCGGTCTCGGCGGCGAAACCGACGAGAACCTGACCGGGCCGGCGGTTCGCCAGCAGCTCGGCCAACACGTCGGGATTCGCCACGAGCGGGATGGAGCCCGGGGCCGCAGACTCCTTCTTGATCTTGTAGGCCTGTGGCGCCCCAGGGCGGAAGTCGGCGACCGCGGCCGCCATAACGACCACGTCCGCCGAGGGCGCGACCTCGTGGACCCGATCGCGCAGCTGCGCCGCGGAGGTGACCGGGATCGTGCGGGCGCCGGCGACCTCGGGCAGCGCGACGTTCGCCGCCACCACCGTGACGGAGGCTCCCCGCGCCACGGCCGCCCTGGCCACGGCGTACCCCTGACGGCCGCTCGAGGCGTTGCCGAGGAACCGGACGGGGTCGAGGTGCTCCCGGGTGCCGCCGGCCGTGACCAGGACATGCCGGCCGGCAAGATCGGGCCGCAGCCCGGCTGCACCCCGGGCCAGCACCGCCATGCCGAGCGCGGCGATCTCCGCCGGCTCCGGCAGGCGGCCCGGACCCGAGTCGGCGCCGGTCAGCCGGCCCACCGCCGGCTCGGCCACCACCGCTCCCCGCGCCCGCAGGGTCGCCACGTTCGCCCGGGTGGCCGGATGCTGCCACATCTCGGTGTGCATCGCCGGCGCGTAGACGACCGGGCAGGTCGCCGTCAGCAGGGTGCCGGTGAGCAGGTCGTCGGCGCGCCCGGCGGCCGCGCGGGCCATCAGGTCCGCGGTGGCCGGCGCGACGAGGACGAGGTCGGCCTCGCGGCCGATCCGGACATGGGCGACCTCGTCCGCGTCGTCCCACACGTCCGTGGTGACCGGGTTCCCCGACAGCGCCGCCCAGGTCGTCGCGCCGACGAACCTCAGCGCCGACGGCGTGGGCACCACCCGGACCTCGTGGCCGGACTCGGTGAACCGGCGGAGCACCTCCACCGCCTTGTAGGCGGCGATGCCGCCCGCCACACCGAGCACGACCCGGGGACGCCGAGGGCCGGGCCCGGTGCCGGACGGCCCGGTGCCGGATCGCTCAGCGTCGAGCATCTCAGCGTCAGGCATCTCGGCGTCGGGCATCTCGGTCATCGTCCTACATCAGGAGACCGGCGGGAGGCTGTCGGTGACGGTCTCGTGGGTGAGCAGGCCGGCGTTGATCTCACGCAGCGCGATCGACAGCGGCTTCTCCTGCGCGTTGGTCGTCTCGACCAGCGGGCCGACGTACTCCAGCAGACCCTCACCGAGCTGCGAGTAGTAGGCGTTGATCTGACGAGCTCGCTTCGCCGCGTAGATGACCAGGCTGTACTTCGAGTCGGTCGCCTCGAGGAGCTCGTCGATGGGGGGGTTAGTGATGCCTTCGGGATGGGCGACGGTACCGGCCACGATGTCCTTCCGGAATGGGACGTCCGAGGCGGCTGCGCCGTCCGGACAGTGCAGAGCGCAGGCTGCGCGGGGCAGGGCGGGCTGCACGGAGGAGGCTGTACGGAGATGTCGGCTGTACGGAGATGTCGGCTGCGCGGGCGACCGGTGGGCCGGACCTACGAGCCGATCATCAATGCTACCAAGCGGGCCGCCGCGGACCGCACGTCGTCGTTCACGATCACGTCGTCGAACTCCGTCTCGGCCGCGAGTTCGATGCGCGCCCGGTCCAGCCGGCGGGCGATGACCTCGGGTGGCTCGGTCCCCCGACCGGTCAGCCGACGGACAAGCTCGTCGAAGGTGGGCGGGGCGAGGAAGACGAAACGGGCCTGTGGCATCGCCGAGCGCACCTGCCGAGCGCCCAGCAGCTCGATCTCCAGCAGGCAGGGCACGCCTGCGGCGAGCCTTTCGAGAAGCGGGCGGCGGGGGGTGCCGTAGGCGTGTCCGGCAAACATCGCGTGCTCGACGAACTCCCCGGCTTTGACCATCCGGGCGAACTCCTCGGCGTCGACGAAGTGGTACTCGACACCGTCGGTCTCACCCGGACGCGGTGGCCGCGTGGTGGCACTGACCGAGACCCAGACCTCGGGGTGACGTTCCCGGACTGCCGCGACGACGGTGCCCTTCCCGACTCCGGACGGCCCGGACAGCACTGTAAGACCCACGGGCACCACGATAGGACCTCTCGGTCAGTCGGCGCGCACCCGGTCATCAGTCCCCGAAGGACACGAGGACGGGACTGGTTTCCCAGGGACGGCCGGATCGGGGGAGGTAAAGAATGCCGCCCCCCGATCCGACCGGAAGGAAGGGCGACATCGCCGGAAGAATGTGAGTGACGCCACCCTCCCGTCAACGCCGCTACCCGCCGTAACCATGATCCGGGTTGGCGGAGTGGTTTTCCCACCCCACCGGATCAGGCCATGCCGAACTCCTCGAGGAGTGCGGCACGCTGCTTGGCGCCGAGTCCCCGCAGCCGGCGGGTCGGACTGATCCCGAGCCGTTCCCGGATCTTCTGGGCGCGTACGCGCCCCACTCCGGGAAGCGACTCCAGAACAGCCGAAACCTTCATCTTGCCGACGACCTCATCAGCCTCGGCCTGTTCCAGGACGGCGGCCAGAGTGGTCTCCGCCTTCTTCAACCGCTCCTTGAGTTCCGCACGCTGCTTACGAGCCAACGCTGCTTTCTCGAGGGCGGCGGCCCTCTGCTCGGGCGTTAGGGGCGGCAGGGGCACGGGTACGCCTCCTCAATTCGGTGATCGCGCCGCGCAAACTAGCGAGGAAGGGGCTCCTCAGTCCAGCCTTGGCCATAACACTCTGATGCGAACATATTGTCAGCACAAGAGAAGGCTTTGACGGACGAAAGGGGTGGCCCACTCGTGCCGCACCCTTTCGGTCTACGGCGGCCCCACCGTACCGCTTCGTACCGCACCAGGACGAACACACCCTGGTCCCCTCGGCGTCACAGCAGGTCAACAGCCCTGCTGGCAGCGCCGAGACCTGCGGCGACGGCCCTCGCGGCGACCCCGGGATCGGACGCACCGGTGATCGGGCGACCCACCACGACCAGGTCAGAACCCCCCACAAGGGCAGCTTCCGGCGTCGCGGTTCGGGCCTGATCGCCGGTTTCCGACCCCCCCGGTCGCACTCCTGGGGTGATGAGAGTCACATTGCTACCAAGCTCCATACGGACCATTCGAACCTCCCGCGGACTGCACACAAGGGTGCGCGCACCGGCTTCGACCGCAAGCACGGCAAGCCTGCGGACGGCGTCGGAAGGGGGTCCGGCGAGCCCGATCGCGCTGAGCGCCGCCACATCCAGCGAGGTGAGTACGGTCACGACGGCTACCTCGACATCCGGGGCCGCCTCGATCGCCGCACGTATCATCGCCGCCCCCCCAGCCGCATGCACGGTCACGAAACGAGGGCCCAACGGGGTGATTGAGCGCATTCCCCCGGCGACCGTGGCGGGAATGTCGTGCAGTTTGAGATCGAGGAACAACTCCGGGGCGCTTCCGGCGCCGCCCGCGGCGTGCGTCGCGCCGCCGGCCCCAGCGAGCACGCCGGCCGCGCGCAGCGCCGTCACGATTGCCGGGCCCTCCCGGTAGAACAGCTCCAGACCGATCTTTAGCACGGCCGCGGTGGGTGCGACCGCGGCGGCCCAGCGCAGCGCGGTCGCGGCGTCCGGGGCATCCAGCGCGACCGCCAGCGGCGCCCGGCCCCGCGGCGGGGTGAAGCGGGGCGCGGCGGCGCTCCTCCCATCGGAGCTCCTCCGGCCGGCGCTCATCTGCTCGTCCTGGCCGCCGGTCCGAGTGCGGCAGACTCAGGCGCCACAGACTCAGGCGCGGCAGACTCAGGCGCGGCAGACTCAGGCGCGGCAGACTCAGGCGCGGCAGACTCAGGCGCCACAGAGCCGGAGGATCCGGGCGGCGAGCCGCCCGGTTGTCCCCCGCCCCACGCCTGCCGCAGCGCCGCGTGGTATTCCTGCAACGATCGGACCCCCAGCTCCCCCCGTACCAGCGCTTCCACGCCCTGAACACAGGCCGCCGCACCCTGGATCGTGGTGATGCACGGAACCCCGGCACTCACACAGGCCGTGCGGATCTCATAGCCGTCCAGGCGCGGGCCGACCCCCCACGGGGTGTTGATGACGAGGTCGATCTGCCCGGATGTGATCATCTCGACACAGTCGAGTAGCCCCTCGGTGGGGGCCCAGTGCTTACCGAGGACGACCGCCTTAACCCCGTTGCGCCGCAGCACGTCCGCGGTCCCCTCGGTGGCGTAGACGACAAAACCGAGATCCGCGAGCCGCTTGATCGGAAAAACCATCGCCCGTTTGTCCCGGTTGGCCACGGAGACGAACACCCGGCCGTAGGTGGGCAGCGAGGCGTACGCGGCGGCCTGAGACTTGGCGTACGCTGTACCGAAGCCGTCGTCGATGCCCATCACCTCACCGGTCGACTTCATCTCCGGCCCGAGTACGGTGTCGACGCCGCGGCCACCGGCGTCTCGGAAGCGCCCGAAGGGCAGCACGGCCTCCTTGACCGAGATGTGCGAGTCCAGCGGCAGGGTGCCGCCATCGCCGGAGCGCGGCAGCAGGCCCTCGGCCCGCAGCTCGTCGATGGTCGCGCCGAGCATCACCCGGGCAGCGGCCTTGGCCAGCGGCACCGCGGTGGCCTTGGAGACGAACGGCACGGTCCGCGACGCCCGGGGATTGGCCTCCAGGACGTAGAGCACATCGGACTGCAGGGCGTACTGGACGTTGAGCAGGCCCCGCACCCCGACGCCCTTCGCGATCGCCTCGGTGGACGCCCGGATACGGTCGAGCTCCGAACGGCCCAGCGTGATCGGCGGCAGGACGCAGGCCGAGTCGCCCGAATGGACCCCGGCCTCCTCGATGTGCTCCATCACCCCGGCGAGGTAGAGCGTCTCCCCGTCGTAGAGGGCGTCGACGTCGATCTCCACCGCGTCGTCGAGGAACCGGTCGACGAGCACCGGATGTTCCGGGGAGATGGCGGTGGCCCGATCGATGTAGTCGCGCAGCATCGTGTCGTCGTAGACGATCTCCATGCCGCGCCCGCCGAGCACGTAGGACGGCCGCACCAGCACCGGGTACCCGATCCGCTCGGCCACCGTGCGCGCCTCGGCGAAAGAGGTCGCCACCCCGTGCGGCGGCGAGGGCAGGCCCGCCCGGGCCAGCACACGCCCGAACAGCCCGCGGTCCTCGGCCAGATGGATCGCCTTCGGCGGGGTGCCCACGACGGGCACGCCCGCCTCGGCCAGCGCCGCGGCGATGCCGAGGGGGGTCTGCCCGCCGAGCTGGACGATCACCCCGGCGAGCGGCCCGGCCTGCTGCTCGGCGTGGACGACCTCGAGCACGTCCTCGACCGTCAACGGCTCGACGTAGAGCCGGTCGGCGGTGTCGTAATCGGTGGACACCGTCTCCGGGTTGCAGTTGACCATGACGGTCTCATAGCCGGCGCCGGAGAGCGCCATCACCGCATGGCAACAGGCGTAGTCGAACTCGATGCCCTGGCCGATGCGGTTGGGCCCGCTGCCGAGCACGATCACCCGCGGCCGTTCGCTCGGCGCGACCTCGGTCTCGGCGTCGTAAGCGGAGTAGTGGTACGGAGTCTCGGAGGCGAACTCCGCCGCGCAGGTGTCGACGGTCTTGAACACCGGCCGGATGCCGGTGCGGTGGCGGAACGCCCGGACCACGTCCTCGGAGGTGCCGAGGATCTCGGCGAGCTGGACGTCGGAGAACCCGGCTCGCTTGGCCCGCCGGATGCCCGCCGGATTGCGGCTGATCATCGCCGCGGTCTCGTTGAGGAAGACGAGCTGGTCGACGAACCACGGGTCGATCCCGGTGACCCGGGTGACCTCGTCGGGATCCGCGCCGGCGAGCAGCGCCTGCTGGACGGTACGCAACCGGCCGTCGTGGGGAACCCGCGCGGCTTCCAGCAGGTCGGCGGCGTCCGCCTCGGGCGGGACGAAGGAGAACACCGAGCCCGGGGCCTCCATCGAGCGCAGCGCCTTCTGCAGCGCCTCGGCGAAGCTGCGGCCAACCCCCATCGCCTCGCCGACGGACTTCATCGTCGTCGTGAGCGTCGGGTCGGCACCGGGGAACTTCTCGAACGCGAACCGCGGCACCTTCACCACGACGTAGTCCAGCGCCGGCTCGAAGGCCGCGGGCGTGGTGCGGGTGATGTCGTTGGGGATCTCGTCAAGGGTGTATCCGAGCGCGAGCTTCGCCGAGATCTTCGCGATCGGGAAGCCGGTCGCCTTCGACGCCAGCGCCGAGGACCGCGACACCCGGGGGTTCATCTCGATGACCACCTGCCGGCCCGTCGCCGGGTCGACGGCGAACTGGATGTTGCAGCCGCCGGCGTCGACGCCGACGGCCCGCATCACCGCGATCGCCATGTCCCGCATGCGCTGGTACTCGCGGTCGGTCAGGGTCATCGCCGGCGCCACCGTGATCGAGTCGCCGGTGTGCACCCCCATCGGGTCGACGTTCTCGATCGAGCAGACCACGACCACGTTGTCCGCGCGGTCGCGCATCAGCTCGAGCTCGTACTCCTTCCAGCCGAGGACCGACTCCTCCACCAGCACCTCGGTCGACGGGCTCGCGGCCAGTCCGTCCGCCGCCATCCGGCGCAACTCGCCGGAATCATGGGCGAAGCCGCTGCCGGCGCCGCCGAGGGTGAAGCTGGGTCGCACGACCACCGGGTAGGAGAACTCCTCCCCGGCGGTCAGGCACTCGGCGACGGTGTGGCAGATGGCGCTGCGCGCGGTCTCGCCGCCGACCGCGGCGACGATGTCCTTGAACGCCTGACGGTCCTCCCCGGCGCGGATCGCGTCGATATTCGCGCCGATCAGACGGACCTCGAAGCGGTCCAGAACACCGGCGTCGTGCAGGGCGACAGCGGTGTTCAGCGCGGTCTGGCCACCCATGGTGGCCAGGATCGCGTCGGGCCGCTCCCGTTCGATGATCTTCGCGACGATGTCCGAGGTGATCGGCTCGACGTAGGTCGCGTCCGCGATCTCCGGATCGGTCATGATTGTCGCCGGGTTGCTGTTGACCAGGATGACCCGCAGGCCCTCCGCGCGCAGCACCCGGCAGGCCTGGGTACCCGAGTAGTCGAACTCGCACGCCTGGCCGATCACGATCGGCCCGGAGCCGAGGACCAGGACACTGCTCAGCCTTTCCCGCGGATCGCTCGCTGCGCTCCTGATCCGCGGGGACCCCTGGCTCGTCGAACCACTCATCGTTCACTCCCGACAGATCTCTCGCCACGCTCCCGGGTGTCCGCCATCAAAGCGCGGAACCGCTCGAACAACGGGGAGGCATCATGCGGCCCCGGCGCGGCCTCCGGATGGAACTGCACGCTGAAGGCCGGCACGTCCAGACACTCCAATCCCTCGACGACGTTGTCGTTGAGGCCGCGGTGGCTGACCACCACCCGGCCGAACGGGGTGTCGGTCACCCCGGTCAGCGGCGCCCGCACGGCGAACCCGTGGTTCTGGCTGGTGACCGCGATCCGCCCGGTCGCCATGTCCCCGACCGGCTGGTTCACGCCGCGGTGGCCGTAGGTGAGCTTGTACGTCTCGAAGCCGAGAGCGCGGGCCAGCAGCTGGTGCCCGAAACAGATCCCGAACACCGGGACACCAGCCCGCAGCACCGTCCGCAGCGCGTCAACCGCATAGTCCGCCGCCGCCGGGTCGCCGGGACCGTTCGACAGGAACACCCCGTCCGGTTCGAGCGCCAGCAGCTGTTCGCCGATGGTGCGGGCCGGCAGCACGTGCACCTCGCAGCCCAGCGCGGCCATGGCGGCCGGCGTCGCGCGCTTGATGCCGAGATCGAGCGCGGCGACTTTGAACAGCGCGGCGCCCGCCACCGCCTCCACCACATAGGGGGTAGGGGTGGAGACCCGGGGCGCAAGATCCGCGCCGAGCATCTCCGGGGAGGCGCGGACCCGGTCGAGCAGGGCGTCGAGCGCCGCCGCCCGCTCGCCGTCCGCGCCGGAACCCGGGCCCGTGCCGACCGGGCCACCGTCGGCGTCGGCGTCGGCGTCGGCGTCGGCGTCGAGCACGCTGCTGATCCCGCAGCGCATCGAGCCGAGCTCACGCAGGTGACGGGTCAGCGCCCGGGTGTCAATCCCGCTGATCCCCACCACGCCGGCCGCGGCCAGCGCGTCGTCAAGCGTGCCCCGGGCGCGCCAGTTGGAGGCCCGCCGGGCGGGGTCACGCACGACGAACCCGGCGACCTGGATCCGCTCGGACTCGTAGTCCTCGTCGTTGACGCCGGTGTTGCCGATGTGCGGGGCGGTCATGATGACGACCTGGCCGTGGAACGACGGATCGCTCAGCGTCTCCTGGTAGCCGGTCATCCCGGTGGAGAACACGGCCTCGCCGAAGGTCTCGCCGATCGCCCCGTACGCCTCGCCGACGAAGCTGCGACCGTCCTCCAGCATCAGGACCGCTCGCCTCGGCGTCGTGGTGGGAGTGCTCACCGATCCTCCTTCAGCCTGTTGACCTCACCGAGCGGTGAGGTCAACGGGTCGACCGACGACCAGCCGGGGTCAGACTGATCAAGCTGTCCCGGGTGCACCCACCCGGGGCCCGATCCCGGATCCGCCGGCCGCTGATCGGGATGGCGCGGGTCGGGGTGACCCTCATCCGGGTGTCGCCGATCGGGGAGTCGCTGGTCCGAGCGCCACCGCTCCGCGTAGGGCCGCCGGTCGGCGGGCACCGCCTGCTCGCCGCGGGCCTGGGCCCGCTCCCCCCGGGAACGCAGCCGAGGGCCGGTCCGGATCGCCGGCATCTCCTCGGTCGGCTGTCCGGAACCCGGTCGCTGCCCGGGCCGGCCCACCGTCCCGGGGTCGGGCGCGATGGCCCGCGGGCGGATCCGCGGGCGGATCCGCGGTACCGCGTGCGGTGAGGTGACGTCGCCCTGTGCCAGATGCGCGGGCGGGGGGCCGATCAGGTCGTGGACGGCGCGCACGACCTTGGGCTGGCGGGCGCGGTCCTCGCCACGGAAACCGGTCTCCAGCTCGTGCCCGCCGAACGACCACGCGATGACGATCAGACGCCCGGGAGCGGAAACCTTGCCGGCGTGCGCCCGCTCCAGCCGGGCACCGCGGACGGCCTCGCGCGGGATCCAGAACGCCTCCCCGGGGCGGTCCACCCGCACCCCGGTCTCGTACACGCTGACGTAGCCGCCGGCCCGCCCGCCCAGCCC
>NZ_CDWWEW010000042.1:0-20391 GCF_977966315.1 Frankia sp. CeRuru1 | reverse complement strand
GTGCATCCGCGCCGTCGGGACACCGGCGGCGACCGCGGACGAGCCACCGCGTTTCGGGTGACCTGTGGAGGGACTACCCCGCACGGGCGCTGATCCCACCCCGGGGGGCGAATATGGGCCACCGGCGGGCGGTGGAGGCCGGCTTCGTGGTTTCTCCGTTGCGCTTCGCGCTGCGGGCGACTGCTCCGGACCGACACCAGGCGGGTGAGCTGGCCTGATCCAGGCCGATCGGGCGGGAATTGTACCTGCCGCTCATGGTGGCGATCGACCGCCGAGCTCCGGCGGCGGGCGTCCGGTGCCGCGAACTATCGCTCACAGTAGCGATAGGGTGCACGAAGTCAACTCGTCCGTTCTTCGCCGCATCCTGGTTGGTGCGGTTGGCCTGCGCAAGGCCTACACTCGCCGAGAACGCTCGTGAAGAATTTCACGAGCACACAGGTAGAGGGCCCCCGGTGGGGTGCCCCCGGGACGAGTGGTCTAGCAGATCCGGAGCAATTCGTGACCATGGCGAGGACAAGGGCTGATGGTGCGGCCGGCCGGTCGAAGGCCGACGCCGGCGTCATCGTGGTCGGCGCGGGTCCCGGTGGCTCCTCGGCCGCCTACCACCTCGCCAGCGCCGGGCTCGACGTGCTCCTGTTGGAGAAGACGACCTTCCCCCGCGAGAAGGTCTGTGGCGACGGGCTGACCCCGCGGGCCGTCCGCAGTCTCGTGGACATGGGTGTCGACACCTCGCCCGTGGCCGGATGGGCCCGTAACCGGGGGCTTCGCATCATAGGCGGCGGCGTCCGCCTGGAGCTGCCCTGGCCGGAGCTGGCGAGCTGGCCCGACTATGGCCTGGTCCGTCCGCGGCTTGACTTCGACGACCTGCTGGCCCGCCACGCGGTGAAGGTCGGTGCCCGGCTGCACGAGGGGACCGCCGTGACCGGTCCGCTGCTCGACGAGCGCACCGGACGGGTCGTCGGCGTGCACGCCAGGACCGGCACCGACCGGGCACCTGTGACGTTCCGGGCGCCATTGGTCGTCGCGGCGGACGGTAACAGCGCCCGCATCGCGCTCGCCCTCGGTATCCGCCGCCGGGAGGACCGGCCGCTCGGGGTCGCGGTCCGCCGCTACTACCGCAGCCCCCGCACGCACGACGACTTCCTCGAGTCCCATCTGGAGCTGTGGGAGGGCAGGCCGCGCGAGAGCCGGCTGCTGCCCGGCTACGGCTGGATCTTCGGGGTCGGTAACGGCACGAGCAACGTGGGCCTCGGCCTGCTGAACACCACGGACGCCTTCCAGAACACCGACTACCGGGACCTGCTGCGCCGCTGGCTCGCCGCATTGCCGCCGGAGTGGGGATACACCGAGGAGAACGCCACCGGCCCGGTGCGTGGCAGCGCCCTGCCGATGGGCTTCAACCGGACCCCCCATTACCGCGACGGCGTGCTGCTGGTCGGTGACGCAGGCGGGATGGTGAATCCCTTCAACGGGGAGGGCATCGCCTACGCGCTCGAATCCGGTCGGTACGCCGCCGAGATTGCTGTGCAGGCCCTCGCCCGCCCGGATGGTCCGGCGCGGGAGCGGGCGCTCGGCCAGTACCCGGAACTCATGCGGGCCCGGTACGGGGGCTATTACACCCTGGGCCGGTTCTTCGTCCAGCTCATCGGCAATCCGACGATTATGGCGTTCGGTACCCGCTACGGGCTGCCGAGACCGGTCCTCATGCGTTTCGTTCTCAAGATCATGGCAAATCTTACCGACCCCCGGGGAGGGGATGCGATGGACCGACTGATCAACGCGATGACCCGGCTCGCTCCCGCGGCCTGACGTGTCCGAAATGGCCACTGGTTCCGCGGGCCGAGTCCGGACCGTTCGCGGTCCGTTCACCGGCGAGCCGTTTCACCCCAACGTCCGGTAACAAACTCTCGAAGGAGAGGAGTTCGGCATGCTCTCGAACTATGTGCCGATCCTCGTTCTGCTCGTGATCGCGGCCCTGTTCGCAGTTGGTTCGGTCGCGGCCGGTGCGCTGATCGGCCCGCGCCGGTTCAACCGTGCGAAGATCGACGCATACGAGTGCGGGATCGAACCCTCCCCGGCCCCGGCCGGGCCGCAGCGTTTCCCGGTGAAGTACTACAACACCGCGATGCTCTTCATCGTCTTCGACATCGAGATTATCTTCCTCTTCCCCTGGGCGGTAGCGTTCGACAGCCTGGCGGTATTCGGTCTCGGCGCGATGGCGTTGTTCATGGCGACCATTTTCGTCGCGTACGCCTACGAGTGGCGGCGTGGAGGTCTGGAATGGGACTAGAGGAGAAGCTGCCGGGCGGTGTGCTTCTTGCCAGCGTCGAGAAGCTCGCCAACTGGTCACGGCGCTCGTCGCTGTGGCCGGCGACCTTCGGGTTGGCCTGCTGCGCGATCGAGATGATGTCGACGGGAGCCGGCCGCTACGACCTGTCCCGATTCGGCATGGAGGTCTTCCGGGCCAGCCCGCGCCAGGCCGATCTCATGATCGTCGCCGGCCGGGTGAGTCAGAAGATGGCGCCGGTGCTGCGGCAGATCTACGACCAGATGCCCGAGCCCAAGTGGGTGCTGTCGATGGGTGTCTGCGCCAGCAGCGGCGGCATGTTCAACAACTACGCGATCGTGCAGGGCGTGGACCATATCGTCCCGGTCGACATGTACCTCCCCGGCTGCCCACCGCGGCCGGAGATGCTCATGGACGCCATCATCAAGCTGCACGAGAAGATCCTCGCCGGCCCGATCTCCGGCCGGATCGAGCACACGAAGATCGGTTCCTCGCCGTATCCGAAACCCATCGAGGTGGCCACCGCCCGGGCCGGTCTGCCGGCGGGCGCATTCGGCACCCGGACCCTCTCGGTGAACGACCGCAGCGCTTCTCGATCCCGGCCGGGGCGCCGGCGCCGACGGGTAGCGGGGCGGTCGAACCCGCCCTGGACACCCGCCGGCCCGCTGCCCTCGCGCCGCCCTCGGTGTTCGGGCGCGCCAAGCGGCTACCGGTCGACCCCAAGCCGAGTGACGAGGCCCGGGCGCACGGGCTCGGCCCGACCACCGAGAGCATCGGCGACGTCGACGACCCGGATCGGGGGATCTAGGCAGTGAGTGACGAGAGCACAGCCCCCGCCGACCTGGTACCGGGCGCCGCCGGCGTGCCCGGCGGCCCGGGTGGGCGGCGCCGGGACGCGTTCGGCGCCGGTGACAGCGGTGACACCTCCGGGTTCGGCGGGCTTGTGACGCCCGTTCCGGCCCTGAGCTCCACCGCCCGCCCGTTCGGTGACGCCGACGCCGACGCCGTCTACGACGCGCTCGAACGTGCCTTCCCCCAGCTCGGCGACGCCGTCGAACGGGTGGTGGTGGATCGCGGGGAGCTGACCGTCCACGTGCGCCGGGAGAGCCTCGCCGCCGTCGGGCAGACCCTGCGTGACGACCCCGACCTGCGGTTCGAGCTGCTGTCCTCGCTGTCTGGCGTGGACTACCCGGACGACGTCACCGGCCGTCGCCTGCACTCGGTGGTCCACCTGACCTCGATGACGCACCGTCGCCGGGTCCGGGTCGAGGTGTCCGTCACCGACGCCGATCCCACCGTGCCGAGCCTGACCTCGGTGTGGCCCACCGCGGACTGGCACGAGCGCGAGACCTACGACATGTTCGGCATCGTCTACACGGGTCATCCGGGCCTGACCCGAATCATGATGCCGGACGACTGGATCGGGCACCCGCAGCGCAAGGACTACCCGCTGGGGGGCATCCCCGTCGACTACAAGGGTGCCACGATCCCGCCGCCGGACGAGCGCCGGAGCTACTCGTGACCCCGCGTCCGGCCCTGGCCAGCCGGCGACACCGCCAAGGCGACATCCCACGAGGCGACATCCGAGGTTCGCTATGACGCCCAACACGTCGACTTCCGCCACCACGGACGATCTGACCACCGGGGCCCCTAACGGCACCGGGGCCCCCAACGGCGCGAACGGCGTCGGCTACCCGACCGGGACCGTCGGCGGACCCGGGGAGCATCCGGCCTACGAGGCCGGCTTCACCGAGTCGGCGAGTGGGCGGGTCTACACCGTCACCGGCAGCGACTGGGAGCAGATCCTCGGCGTCGGCGAGGAGGAGAACGAGCGGATCGTCGTCAACATGGGGCCGCAGCACCCGTCGACCCACGGGGTGCTCCGCCTGGTCCTGGAGATCGAGGGCGAGACGGTCACCGAGACCCGCATCGTCATCGGCTACCTGCACACCGGCATCGAGAAGAGCTGTGAGTACCGCACCTGGACTCAGGCGGTTACCTTCCTCACCCGGGCGGACTACCTCTCGCCGCTGTTCAACGAGGCGGCCTACTGCCTGTCGGTGGAGAAGCTGCTGGGCATCACCGAGCAGGTACCCGAGCGGGCCACGGTGATCCGGGTGATGGTGATGGAGCTCCAGCGGATCGCCTCGCACCTGGTGTGGCTCGCGACCGGCGGCATGGAGCTCGGCGCCACCACCGCCATGATCTTCGGTTTCCGGGAGCGGGAGAAGGTCCTCGACCTGCTCGAGCTCATCACCGGGCTACGGATGAACCACGCCTACATCCGGCCCGGGGGCCTCGCCCAGGATCTCCCCGACGGCGCCGAGCGGGCCATCCGGGCGTTCCTCGCCGACATGCCGAAGCGGATCAGGGAGTATCACGCGCTGCTCACCGGCCAGCCGGTCTGGAAGGCTCGGATGGTCGACGTCAACGTTCTCGACGCGGCCGGCTGCATCGCGCTGGGGACCACGGGCCCGGTGCTGCGCGCCGCGGGCCTGCCGTGGGACCTGCGCAAGACCATGCCCTACTGCGGCTACGAAACCTACGAGTTCGACGTGCCGACCGCGCTGGAGGGCGACTCCTTCGCCCGCTACCTGGTGCGGCTGGAGGAGATGGGCGAGTCGCTCAAGATCGTTGAGCAGTGTCTGGACCGGCTGCGTCCCGGCCCGGTCATGGTCGCCGACAAGAAGATCGCCTGGCCGTCCCAGCTGTCTGTCGGGTCCGACGGGACGGGTAACTCACTCGCGTACATCCGGAATATCATGGGGACTTCGATGGAGGCCCTGATCCATCACTTCAAGCTGGTGACCGAGGGGTTCCGCGTCCCGGCCGGTCAGGTCTACACCCAGATCGAGTCGCCGCGCGGCGAGCTCGGCTACCACGTGGTCAGCGACGGCGGCACGAGACCTTTCCGCGTCCACGTGCGGGATCCAAGCTTCGTCAACCTGCAGGCCGTCCCGGCGCTGACCGAGGGCGGCCAGGTGGCGGACGTGATCGTCGGGGTCGCCTCGGTCGACCCGGTACTCGGGGGAGTTGATCGTTGATGGCGTTCTCGCCGGAGACCCAGGCGGCCGCTCAGGAGATCATCGCCAGGTATCCAGCCGGCCGATCCCGTTCGGCCCTGCTCCCGCTGCTGCACCTGGTACAGGCCGAGCAGGGGTGCGTGACTGCGCAGGGCATCGCGTTCTGCGCGGACGTGCTGGGCATCACCCGGGCCGAGGCCGGCGCGGTCGCGACCTTCTACACGATGTACAAGCGGCATCCGGTCGGGGACTACCTCGTCTCGGTCTGCACGAATCTGTCGTGCGCGCTGCTCGGTGGCGAGGACGTCTACGAGCGGGTCTCGAAGCTCCTCGGGATCGGCCATGACGAGACGACGCCGGACGGGTCGATCACCCTCGAGCACGCCGAGTGCCTCGCGGCCTGCGACTACGCACCGGTCATGACGGTGAACTACGAGTTCTACGACCAGGTCGACCCCGACTCTGCCCAGGCGATCGTCGAGGACCTGCGGGCGGGGCGGCGGCCGGCGCCGGCCCGTGGCGGTCCGTTGTGCTCGTTCGCCGAGGTCTCCCGCCAGCTTGCCGGGTTCGGCGATCCGCGGCCGGAGGGCGTCGCGGGCCCGGGGGTCGGCGAGCCGTCGGTCGTGGGTCTCCTCGTGGCCGAGGCGGCCGGCTGGAGCGCCGAGCAGGCGCCCGCGCCGCTGGTCACCCACGGTGTGGGGGCCGACGCGGCGGCGCGCCCCGCCTCACCGCCTGCCGGGCCGCCGCCCGCGGTGGTTCCGGCGCCGACGACCCCGGCCTCCTCGGAACGGAAGGGGAGCTGACAATGCCCGTCACCCCGGTCCTCACCCGGCGCTGGAACACGCCGGAGTCGTGGACGATCGAGACCTACACCCGCCTCGACGGCTACACCGCGCTGCGCACCGCCCTCGCGATGGCCCCGGGTGACCTCATCAAGCTGGTGAAGGACTCCGGGCTGCGGGGGCGGGGCGGCGCCGGCTTCCCCACCGGGATGAAGTGGGGCTTCATCCCGCAGGGCGACGGCAGGCCGCACTACCTCGTCATCAACGCCGACGAGGGGGAGCCGGGCACCTGCAAGGACGCGCCGCTGATGATGGCGGACCCGCACTCGCTCATCGAGGGGATCGTCATCGCGGCCTACGCGGTGCGGGCCGGCCGGGCGTTCGTCTACCTGCGCGGCGAACTGATCCACGCGGCCCGTCGGCTGCAGGCCGCCGTGGCCGAGGCCTACCGGGCCGGCTACCTCGGCCGGGACATCCTCGGCAGCGGCTTCGACCTCGACCTCGTCGTGCACTCCGGCGCGGGCGCCTACATCTGCGGCGAGGAGACGGCCCTGCTCGACTCCCTGGAGGGCCGCCGCGGCCAGCCTCGGCTGCGCCCGCCGTTCCCCGCGACGCACGGCCTGTACGCCTCCCCGACGGTGGTCAACAACGTCGAGACGATCGCGTCGGTGCCGTACATCGTGAACTACGGTGTGGACTGGTTCCGGTCGATGGGCCGGGAGCGCTCGCCGGGGCCGAAGATCTACAGCCTGTCCGGGCACGTGACCCGGCCCGGCCAGTACGAGGCCCCGATGGGCACCACCCTGCGGGAGCTGCTCGACCTGGCCGGCGGCGTGCGGGGCGGTCGCGGGCTCAAGGCGTGGACCCCGGGCGGGTCGTCCACCCCGATGCTGACCGCCGAGCACCTCGACGCGCCGCTCGACTTCGAGGGCATGCAGGAGGCCGGGTCGCTGCTCGGCACGGCCGCACTCATGATCATGGATGACACGGTCGACATGCTCAAGGTCGTCCGCCGGCTCACCCAGTTCTACGCGCACGAGTCGTGCGGCAAGTGCACTCCGTGCCGCGAGGGCACCACCTGGATGGTGCAGATCCTGTCCCGGATGGAACGGGGCCAGGGCGACGCCGAGGACGTGGACACCCTCGTCGACGCCTGCGACAACATCTTCGGCCGGGCGTTCTGCGCGCTGGCCGACGGGGCCACCTCCCCGATCGTCTCGGGGATCAAGTACTTCCGGGACGAGTTCATCCCGGTGAGTGCGGTGACCACGAAGCCGAACCCCACCCCGGGAGACGCCACGGCCGGCGACGGCTCGCCCGCGTCCGCCCCGGGTGCCTACGCGGGAGCGCACTGACCATCATGACCGTCGCCCCATCCAGGCCTCGCGCCTCCGAGCCGGCCCAGCCGGTCGCATCCGACCTCATCACCCTCACCATCGACGGGCTGTCGGTGAGCGTGCCCAAGGGCACCCTCATCATCCGCGCGGCCGAGCTGCTCGGCATCGAGATCCCGCGGTTCTGCGACCATCCGCTCCTCGACCCCGTCGGAGCCTGCCGGCAGTGCATCGTCGAGGTGGAGGGCCAGCGCAAGCCGGTCGCCTCCTGCACCACGACGGTGGCCGCCGACATGGTCGTGAAGACCCAGCTAACCTCGCCGGTCGCCCGCAAGGCCCAGGCCGGCACGCTCGAGTTCCTGCTCCTCAACCATCCGCTTGACTGCCCGATCTGCGACAAGGGCGGCGAGTGCCCGCTGCAGAACCAGTCGATGGCAAACGGCGGTGCGGTCTCCCGGTTCAAGGAGACCAAGCGGGTGTACCCGAAGCCGCTGGCGATCTCCACCGAGATCCTGCTGGACCGGGAGCGCTGCGTGCTGTGCGCCCGCTGCACCCGGTTCTCCGCCCAGATCGCCGGTGACCCGTTTATCGAGCTGTTCGAGCGAGGCGCCGCCGAGCAGGTCGCGGTGAGCGACGGGCAGCCGTTTTCCTCCTACTTCTCCGGCAACACCGTGCAGATCTGCCCGGTGGGGGCATTGACCAGCGCCGCCTACCGTTTCCGGGCCCGGCCCTTCGACCTGGTCTCCACGCCCACGGCGTGCGAGCACTGCGCGTCGGGATGCTCCCTGCGCACCGACCACCGCCGGGGCAGGGTGACCCGTCGCCTCGCCGGCGACGACCCGGCGGTGAACGAGGAGTGGAACTGCGACAAGGGCCGGTTCGCCTTCACCTACGCGCGCGCGGCCGACCGGCTCACCACCCCGCTGATCCGCGACGACGAGACCGGGCAGCTCGTCCCGGCATCCTGGAGCGAGGCGCTCGAGTACGCCGCGCGTGGACTGGCCGAGTGCCGGGACCGGCGCGGGGTCGGGGTGCTCACCGGCGGGCGGCTGACCCGTGAGGACGCCTACGCCTACGCGAAGTTCACCCGGGTGGCGCTGGCCAGCAACGACGTGGACTTCCGGGCCCGGCCGCACTCCGCCGAGGAGGAGCAGTTCCTCGGGTATGCCGTCGCCGGCACCGGCATCGGCGTCACCTACGCCGATCTCGAGGCCGCCCCGGCCGTGCTCTTGGTGGCCTTCGAGCCGGAGGAGGAGTCGCCCATCGTCTTCCTGCGACTACGTAAGGCCGTGGACAAGCACGGCGCGGCCGTGCACGCGCTCGCACCCCTGGCGAGCCGGGGGCTGACCAAGCTCGCCGGCACTCTCGTGCCGACGCGGCCCGGCGAGGAGGCGGCCGTCCTCGACGCGCTCGCCGCCCCCGACCGGGGCGGGCCGGAAGCACCGACCACGCAGGCCCTGCGGGCGCCGGGGGCGGTGATCCTGGTGGGCGAGCGGGCCGCGGAGTTCCCCGGGGCGCTGTCCGCGGCTGTCCGGCTGGCCGAGGCGACCGGTGCCTCGCTCGCCTGGGTTCCGCGGCGGGCCGGTGACCGCGGCGCGGTCTCGGCCGGGCTGCTTCCCTCGCTGCTGCCCGGCGGCCGCCCGGTCACCGACGCCGCCGGGCGCGCCGAGGTCGAGGAGGTCTGGGGGGGTCCGCTGCCCGGCGCGCCCGGCCGCGACACCGACGGCATCCTGGCCGCCGCCGCGGCCGGGCGGCTCGACGGGGTGATCGTGGCCGGGGTCGACGCGGAGGACCTGCCGAATCCGGCGAGTGCGCTCGCGGCGCTCGCCCGGATGCCGTTCTGCGTCTCGATCGAGCTGCGCCGGTCGTCGATCGCCGAGGTCGCGGACGTGGTGCTGCCCATCGCCCCGGTGGCGGAGAAGGCCGGCTCGTTCGTCGACTGGGAGGGCCGGCTGCGACCGTTCCAGCGGGCCCTGGACACCCCGGCCCTGCCGGACGTCCGGGTGCTGCACCTGCTCGCCGCCGAGATGGGCCTCGACCTCGGCTTGCCCGACGCCGGCGCGGCCGCCCGCGAGCTGCGCGCCCTGGGCCGGGCCGGCGACGGTGTGAGCCGGGTGCCCGCCCCGTCGGAGCCGATCGCCGAGCCGCCCGTCGCGGGGGCGGGTGAGGCGGTGCTCGCGACCTGGCACCAGCTCGTCGACGACGGCGCCCTGCAGGCCGATGAGCCCTACCTGGCGGGCACCGCGCGCCCGGCGGTGGCCCACCTGTCCGCCGCGACCGCCGCCGAGATCGGCGCCGTGGCCGGGGGGCGGGTAACCGTCACGACCCCCCGCGGCTCGATCACCCTGCCCGTCGAGGTCACGGCGATGCCCGACCGGGTGGTCTGGGTGCCGACCCACTCGCCGGGCTCGCACGTGCGCCGGGCGCTTGCCGGGCACGCCGGGGTCCTCGTCCGGGTGGGCGCCGCCGGGACGAGCACCCCCGCCGAGGACGATCCCCCTGCCGGGGACGGCACCCCCGCCGAGGACGACACTCCCGGAGGCCGCGCATGAGCGCCACCCCGCCCACGCTCGTCTGGGCCGCGGCCGCGGATCCGGACCTGCACGCGTTCGCCGACGACCCGTTCTGGCTGATCCTGCTCAAGGCCGTCGCGGTGTTCGCCTTCCTGCTGCTGATGACGCTGTTCGCGATCGTGTTCGAGCGCAAGGTCGTCGCGAAGATGCAGCAGCGGGTCGGCCCGAACCGCCACGGCCCGAGGGGCTGGCTGCAGAGCCTCGCCGACGGCGCCAAGCTGATGCTCAAGGAAGACCTCATCCCGGTACTCGCCGACAAGCCGATCTTCATCCTGGCGCCGATTGTCTCCGCGGTGCCCGCGTTCCTCGCCTTCGCGGTGATCCCCTTCGGTCCGGAGGTCTCGATCCTCGGGGAGCGGACCACGCTGCAACTGGCGGACCTGCCGGTGAGCGTGCTCTACCTGCTGGCGGCCGCCTCCCTCGGTGTCTACGGGCTCATCCTGTCGGGCTGGTCGAGCGGGTCCACCTACCCGCTGCTCGGCTCGCTGCGTTCGGCCGCGCAGATCATCTCCTACGAGGTCGCGATGGGGCTCGCGTTCGTCGCGGTGTTCATCTACGCCGGCACGCTGTCGACCTCCGGCATCGTGGCGAGCCAGTCGGGTCGCTGGTACATCGTGCTGGTGCCGTCGTTCGTCCTGTACTGCATCTCGATGGTCGGCGAGACGAACCGGACCCCCTTCGACCTCCCCGAGGCCGAGGGCGAACTGGTCGGCGGGTTCCACACCGAGTACAGCTCCATCAAGTTCGCGTTCTTCTTCCTGGCCGAGTACATCAACATGGTCACCGTCTCGGCGATCGCGACGACCTTGTTCCTCGGGGGCTGGCAGCCTCCGCCCATCCCCGGCCTGTCCGGTCTGAACTCCGGCTGGATTCCGCTGATCTGGTTCGTCCTCAAGCTGCTGGCGTTCCTGTTCTTCTTCATCTGGCTGCGCGGGACGCTGCCGCGGCTGCGGTACGACCAGTTCATGAGCTTCGGCTGGAAGGTGCTCATCCCGGTCGGTCTGGTCTGGGTGCTGGCCGTCGCGACCTTCCGCGTCTACCAGAAGCACGTGGACGACCGCACGCCCTGGCTCGTCGGGTTCGGCGTGGTCGTCGGCATCCTGCTGATCGTCGCGCTCATTGATCCCGGCGGCGCGAGGCACCAGCGGGAGCTGGAGGAGGCCGAGCAGCGCAAGTTGGCCGAGGCGCCGAGCCTCGACCGCATCCCGTGGCCGCCCCCACCGCCGGCCGGTGGACGGGGCCGTCCGGCGGTGTCCGCCGGTGCCTCGGCCAACGGGTCGTCCACTGTCATCCCCGCGGACCCCGGTCCGCGTTAGGAGCGTTGAGTCATGGGGATCCTCGACCCGTACAAGGGGTTCGGCGTCACCTTCGGGACGATGTTCAAGAAGCCGACGACCGAGCAGTACCCGGAGGAAAAAAAGGAGACCGCCCCGCGTTTCCACGGCCGTCACCAGCTCAACCGGCATCCCGACGGCCTGGAGAAGTGCGTCGGGTGCGAGCTGTGCGCCTGGGCGTGCCCGGCCGATGCGATCTATGTCGAGGGCGCGGACAACACCGAGGCTGAGCGGTACTCCCCGGGCGAGCGGTACGGCCGCGTCTACCAGATCAACTACCTGCGGTGCATCCTGTGCGGGCTGTGCATCGAGGCCTGCCCCACCCGGGCGCTGACGATGTCCAACGACTACGAGCTCGCCGACGACAGCCGACAGGATCTGATCTTCACCAAGGAACAGCTGCTCGCTCCGCTGCGCGAGGGTATGGAGGCGCCGCCGCATCCGATGCGGCTCGGCTCCAGCGAGACCGACTACTACACCCGCGCCCCCGACGCCCCGCTGCCCTGGCAGGTCTCGGAGCAGGAGCAGGCCGCGGGGCAGGCCGCGGAGCGGGAGGCAGCAGACGTCATCGCCCGGCGGACGGCGGGCGAGCACTCCCGGGCGGACGAGGTTCCCGCCCACGGCGCCGGTTCGGAGCGACCACGATGAACCACGAGATCCTCGCCGCCGCCGCGGGGGACATCACCAGCACCTCCACCGGTGAGGCCGCGACCTTCTGGATCCTCGCCCCGGTCGCGGTGCTGGCCGCACTCGGCATGGTGATGGTCCGCAGCGCCGTGCACTCGGCGCTGCTGCTGGTGGCCAACCTGTTCTGCGTCGCGGTGTTCTACCTGATCCAGGAGGCACCGTTCCTCGGGTTCGTGCAGATCATCGTCTACGCGGGCGCGATCATGGTGTTGTTCCTGTTCGTGCTGATGCTCGTCGGGGTCGACTCGTCCGACTCGCTGGTGGAGACCATCCGCGGTCAGCGCCTCGGCGCGATCGTCTTCGGCCTCGGCTTCGCGGGCCTGCTGGCCTTCCCGATCGGTTCGGCGATCGACGGCGGGAGCGCCACGGGCTTGTCCGAGGCGAACACCGGCGGCAACGTCCAGGCGATCGGCCGCCTGCTGTTCACCGACTACGTCTTCGTCTTCGAGGCGATCTCGGCGCTGCTTGTCGTCGCCGCGATCGGCACGATGATCCTCGGCCACCGGGAACGCGAAGGCGGCCGGATCAGCCAGCGGGAGTGGATGCGGCGGCGCTTCACCGAGGGCCGTCAGGTCACCCCGCTGCCCGGGCCGGGGGTCTTCGCCCGGCATGACTCCGCCGACACGCTCGGGCTGTTGCCGGGCGGCGGGCGCGCCTCGGGCATCGGGGGCATCCCCGAGACGCCCGGCGAGCCGGGCGGCGGCATCTCCCGGGACGCGAACGGTTCGGCGCCCGTCGGCGCCGGTAAGGGGGACGGTCGATGAACCCCGCGAACTACCTGATCCTCTCCGCGCTACTGTTCACCATCGGCACGGTCGGGGTCCTCGTCCGGCGCAACGCGATCGTCGTGTTCATGTCGGTGGAGCTCATGCTCAACGCCGCGAACCTGACCCTGGTCACGTTCTCCCGCATTCACGGGACCCTCGACGGGCAGATCATGGCCTTCTTCGTCATGGTCGTCGCCGCGGCCGAGGTCGTCATCGGCCTGGCCATCATCCTCAGCATCTTCCGAACCCGTCACTCGGCGTCGGTGGATGACGTGAACCTGCTGAAGTACTAGCTCCCAGCCAAGCACGAGTACGAGCGCGAACACCAGATCTTGACCAGCATTCCCACCGCGGACCGGGTCGGGTGGACTCTCCGGTCCGCTCCCGCCGCCGGAACGCGGCTGCGACCGGCCGTCGGCCACGGAAGAACGGACGACACTGCAGTGACGCATTATCGCCAATGGCATCCGCGGCGGAGTCGCGATGAACGCTGACCCGCTTCTGCTCGCCGCCGCCGAACATGGCGGCAGCAAGATCCATTATGCGGCCGCGTCGGGGGTCTTCTCGCTGACCTGGCTGCTCATCGCGCTTCCGTTGGCCGGAGCCGCGGTGCTGTTGCTCGGCGGCCGGCGGACCGATGGGTTCGGGCATCTGCTCGGCACACTGACCTCCGCCGCCAGCTTCGTGATCGGTCTGGTGCTGTTCGCCGGCCTGCTCGACCGCCCCGGTGACGACCGGGCGCTGTCCCAGCAGCTGTACTCCTGGATTCCGGTCAACGGTTTCCAGGTGGACGTCGGTCTGCTGGTCGACCAGCTTTCGGTCGTCTTTGTGCTGCTGATCACTGGGGTCGGGACGCTGATCCACATCTACTCGATCGGCTACATGGCGCACGACCCGGCCCGGCGGAAGTTCTTCGCCTACATGAACCTCTTCCTGGCGTCGATGCTGCTGCTCGTCCTGGGCGACAACTTCCTGTCGCTCTACGCCGGCTGGGAGCTGGTCGGGCTGTCGTCCTTCCTGCTCATCAAGTTCTGGGAGTACAAGCCGGCCGCCGCCACCGCGGCGAACAAGGCCTTCTACATGAACCGGGTCGGGGACGTCGGGCTGGTGCTCGCGATCATGTTCATGTTCGCCACCGTCGGGTCGACGAGCTACGCCGACGTGTTCGGCTCGGCCGCCGCGGGCGTCATCGGTTACGGCACGATCACCGCGATCGCGCTGCTGCTCCTGCTCGGCGCGTGCGGCAAGTCCGGTCAGTTCCCACTGCAGGCCTGGCTGCCGGACGCCATGGAGGGCCCGACCCCGATCTCCGCGCTCATCCATGCGGCGACCATGGTCACCGCCGGGGTCTACCTCATCGTGCGGGCCGGGCCGATCTTCAACGAGACGCAGGCCGCTCGCACCGTCGTAGTGATCATCGGGGCGGTCACGATCCTGATTGGCTGCGTCATCGGCTGCGCCTACGACGACATCAAGAAGGTGCTGGCCTACTCGACGGTCAGCCAGATCGGGTACATGTTCCTCGCGGTGGGGCTGGGACCGGCCGGCTACGCGATCGGCATCATGCACCTGCTCGCCCACGGCTTCTTCAAGGCCGGCCTGTTCCTCGGATCCGGCTCGGTGATCCACGCGATGCACGACGACCAGGACATGCGCCACTACGGCGGGCTCTGGCGGTACATGCCCATCACCTGGGTGACCTTCGGTTTTGGCTACCTGGCGATCATCGGGTTCCCCGGGTTCTCCGGCTTCTTCACCAAGGACCGGATCATCGAGACCGCCTTCGACAAGGGTGGGACATCGGGATACCTGCTCGGCTCGATCGCGCTGCTGGGCGCGGGCATCACCGCCTTCTACATGTCCCGGCTGTTCCTGATGACCTTCCACGGCAGGCCGCGCTGGACGACGGAGGGCGAGCACGCCCGGCATCCGCACGAGTCCCCGGTGTCGATGACCGGGCCGATGATCGTGTTGGCCGTCGGCTCGGTCCTCGCCGGTGGCCTGTTCGTCCTCGGCCACTCGTTGCAGGACTGGCTCGAACCGGTCGCCGGGACGCACGTCGAGGGCGTCCACACCTTCTCGCCGCTCGTCCTCACCCTGCTCACACTGGTGGTCACCGTCGGCGGCTTCGCCGGCGCCTATGTGCGCTACCAGCTGCGCCCGGTCGAGGCGACGGCCCCGCCAGACTCCAAGGTCACCCTGGTCACCGTCGCCGCCCGTCACGACCTGTTCGCGAACACCTTCAACGAGACCGTCGCGATGCGGCCTGGCCAGTACCTGACCCGTTTCCTGGTCTGGCTGGACCTCGTCGGCGTCGACGGGCTCGTGCGGAGCAGCGCCGCCGCCATCGGCGGCCTGTCGGGGCGGATGCGCCGCCTCCAGACCGGCTTCGTCCGGTCCTACGCTCTGTCGATGTTGGGAGGTGCCGTCCTCGTGGTCGGCGCGCTGCTGCTGGTGAGGGCGGGCTGACATGCACACAGTCCCCTGGTTGACGATCATGCTGATCGTCCCGGCCGCGGGTGCGGTGATCGTCGCCGCTCTGCCCCGCCGGCTGTCGACCCTCGCCAAGCAGCTCACCCTCGGGCTCTCGCTGGCGGTCCTGGTGCTCGCGGTCCTTGCGACTGCTGCCTACGACCCGAACAAGGCCGGCTTCCAGTTCGGCCAGTCCTACGACTGGATCAAAACCTTCGGCATCTCCTACTCGGTGGGAGCCGACGGCATCTCGCTGGTGCTGATCCTGCTGGCCGCGCTGCTGGTGCCGGTCGTGGTCCTGGCGTCCTGGGACGAGGCAGACGCGGATGGCGGGACGACCGGCGCGACGGACCCGACCGGCGCGGCCGCCGTCGGGGCGGACGGCTCCGGGCCCGGAGCCGGGACGCGGAGCAGGCGGTCGGTCCCGGCGTTCTTCGCGCTGTTGCTGGCGCTGGAGGCTGGGATGATCGGCGTGTTCGCCGCCACCGACGTCTTCCTCTTCTACGTCTTCTTCGAGGCGATGCTCATCCCGATGTACTTCCTCATCGGGAGCTACGGCCCGGTCAGGGAGCAAGCGCAGCGCTCCTACGCGGCGGTCAAGTTCCTGCTCTACAGCCTCTTCGGTGGTTTGCTGATGCTCGCCGCCGTGATCGGGCTGTACGTCGTCTCCGCCGACAACCTCGGCAGCGGAACCTTCGACTTCGCCACCCTGCGGCAGATGGACATCACCCCCGAGGCGCAGAAGTTGCTGTTCCTCGGCTTCTTCCTGGCGTTCGCCATCAAGGCCCCGCTGTTCCCGTTCCACACCTGGCTGCCCGACGCCGGCGCGCAGTCGCCCACCGGCGGCGCGGTGCTGCTGGTCGGGGTGCTGGACAAGGTGGGCACGTTCGGACTGATCCGGTACTGCATCCCGCTGTTCCCCGACGCGGCCGACTACTTCGCCCCGCTGGTGCTGGGGCTGGCGGTGACCGGCATCTTCTACGGTGCCCTGCTCGCCATCGGGCAGCGGGACATGAAACGGCTGGTCGCCTACACCTCGCTGGCCCACTTCGGCTTCATCGCGCTGGGCACCTTCGCCTTCACTTCCCAGGCGGGCAGCGGCGCGGTGCTCTACATGGTCAACCACGGCCTGTCCACCGGCCTGCTTTTCATGGTCGTGGGCTTCCTGGTGGCGCGCCGCGGCACCCGTGACGTCGGCGCTTACGGTGGTCTGGCCAGGGTGACGCCGGTGCTCGCCGGGGTGTTCCTCGTCGCCGGACTGTCGTCGTTGGCGTTGCCCGGGACGAACAGCTTCGTCAGCGAGTTCCTGGTGCTGATGGGGACGTTCACCCGGAACAAGCCGCTGGCGATCGTCGCGACCACCGGCATCGTGCTGGCCGCGATCTACATCCTGTACCTCTACCAGCGGACGATGACCGGGCCGGTGGTGCACGAGGAGAACAAGGTCCTGGTCGACCTCAGCCTGCGCGAGAAGCTCGTCGTTGCCCCGATGGTCGCGCTCATCGTCGCGCTCGGGGTCTACCCCAAGCCGCTGCTCGACATCATCACGCCGACGGTGACGGCGACCTATGCCGATATCGGCAAGTCTGACCCGGCTCCGACGCACTCGGTGACCGCGGAGTCCGGAGGCCACTCGTGAGCGCCACACCCGACCTTCTCCTGGCGCAGGAATCGAACCCGATGATCATGCCGCCGTCGATCGAGTACTCCTCGCTCAGCCCGATCCTGATCGTGTTCGGGGTCGCGCTCGTCGGGGTGCTCGTCGACGCCTTCGCCACGATGCGGGCCCGGCGGACCTTCCAGCCGATCCTGGCGGGTGCGGGCTTCGTCGCCGCGCTCGTGGCCGTGGCGGTGCTGCATGGCCGGCAGGCCATCCTCGCCTCCGGTGCGCTGGCGATCGACGCGCCGACCCTGTTCATGCAGGGCACGATCCTGGTCTTCGCCCTGCTGTCGGTGCTGCTAGTGGCCGAACGCCAGCTTGACTCGTCCGGCGGGGCGATCGTGGCCTCGGCCGCGATCACTCCAGGCTCGAAGGGATCGACGGCACAGCAGACCTCGGCAGACGTGCAGACCGAGGCGTATCCGCTGATGGTCTTCTCGGTCACCGGGATGATGCTCTTCGTCGCATCGAACAACCTGCTGGTGATGTTCGTGGCGCTGGAGATCCTCTCGCTGCCGCTGTACCTGCTGGCCGGGCTCGCCCGGCGCCGCCGGCTGCTGTCGCAGGAAGCGGCGATGAAGTACTTCCTGCTCGGGGCGTTCTCCTCGGCCTTCTTCCTCTACGGCGTCGCGTTTGCCTACGGATTTGCCGGCAGCGTGGAGTTCGGGGCGATCGCGGACGCGGTCGGCAACGCCGGTGTGAACGACACCTACCTCTATCTGTCGTTCGCGCTGCTGGCGGTGGGTCTGTTCTTCAAGATCGGCGCCGCGCCGTTCCACTCCTGGACGCCGGACGTCTACCAGGGCTCGCCGACGCCGGTTACCGCGTTCATGGCGGCGGGGACGAAGGTCGCCGCGTTCGGCGCCCTGCTGCGGGTCTTCTACGTCGCCTTCGGGGGGCTGCGCTGGGACTGGCGACCAATCCTGTGGACGATCGCCATCCTCACCATGGTGGTCGGCGCGGTGCTTGCCCTGACCCAGCGCGACATCAAGCGCATGCTGGCCTACTCTGCGATCGCGCACGCCGGGTTCCTGCTGGTGGGCCTTGCCGGCACCAACACCGACGGCCTGCGCGGCTCGATGTTCTACCTGGTGACCTACGGCTTCACGACGATCGCCGCCTTCGCCGTGGTCTCCCTGGTCCGTACCGGCGACGGCGAGGCCGGCGACCTGTCCCAGTGGCGGGGGCTCGGCAGGACCTCGCCTCTGCTGGCCGGGACGTTCTCGTTCCTGCTGCTCGCGCTCGCGGGGATCCCGTTGACGAGCGGGTTCACCGGGAAGTTCGCGGTGTTCCAGGCCGCGATCGCCGGGGACGCCACCCCGCTGGTAGTCGTTGCACTGGTGTGCAGCGCCATCGCCGCCTTCTTCTACGTGCGGGTCATTGTGCTGATGTTCTTCTCCGAGCCGCTCGCCGAGGGTCCGGTGGTGGTGACCCGCCCGACGCTGACCTTCGCCGCGGTCGCCATCGGCACTGTGGCTACTCTTGTACTGGGAGTAGCGCCACAGCCTCTCCTGGACCTCGCGACGACCGCCGCGACGTCCGGCTTCGTACGCTGACGGTGGTATGAGCGCTATCGGGCTGGACGTCGTGGGGATCAGGACCGATCCTGATCTGGAAAAGGCCGTGCGGATGGGTCTTGTCCGGGTGGAGGATCTGCTGCGCGAGTCGGTGCGCAGCGAGTCCGCCTTCGTGACCGAGACCTCCCGCCATCTCGTCGACGCGGGGGGGAAACGTTTCCGTCCGATCGTCGTGCTGCTGGCGGCGCAGTTCGCCGATCCTGAGGCCGACGGGGTGGTGCCGGCGGCGGTGGCGATCGAACTCACCCATCTGTCGACGCTGTACCACGACGACGTGATGGACGAGGCGCCGCGGCGGCGGGGAGCGGCCTCCGCGAACACGCGGTGGACGAACACGGTCGCCATCCTCACCGGGGACTACCTGTTCGCCCGCGCCTCCGACATCACCGCGGACCTCGGCCCGGAGGCGACCCGCATCCTCGCCCGGACGATCGCGACCCTGTGCGAGGGGCAGATCCGGGAGACCGTGGGCCCGGCGCCCGGGCAGGACCCGGTCGAGCACTATCTGCGGGTTATCACGGACAAGACCGCCTCGCTCATCGCGACCTCGGGTCGGCTCGGTGCCATGCTGGCGGGCGCCGACCCGATCATCGTCGACACCCTCGCGACCTTCGGGGAGCTTTTCGGGGTGGCTTTCCAGCTGTCCGACGACATCATCGATGTTGCCTCGGACCCGGTGGACTCGGGCAAGACGCCCGGCACGGATCTGCGGGAGGGGATCCCGACCCTGCCGGTGCTCTACGCGCTGCAGGCCGATGACCGGGCGGCGGGACGGCTCCGGGAGCTCATCACCACCGGATTCGCCCCCGGCGACGGGAACACGGAGGACCGGGTGGGCGAGGCTCTCGATCTGCTGCGCAGCCACGTGGGCATGGCCCGGGCCCGGGCGGAACTCGTCTCCTGGTCGAGCCGGGCGCGGGAATGCCTCGCGCCGTTGCCGGACAATCCGGCGAAGACCGCCCTGGAGTCCCTCGCCGACTTCGTGGTCGACCGCACCGGCTGAGCGCGGCGCGGGACTGCCCGGTCCCGGGACTGCCCGGTCCCGGGACCGCCCGGGCCCGGAAACCCGGAAACCCGGAAACCCGGAAACAAGGCGACCTGGCCGAATCTGGTGAGACCCGGCCAGGTCGGAGGGCGTCCTGGGTCAGTGCCCCGACGTGACCGCCGTCGTGGCGGTGGTTCCGGCCGGGTCGGCGTGGCCCTTCGTGGCACCGGCCTGCGTACCGAAGAATGTCTCGAGCAGCGGAGTGACGTCGATCGGCGTCGGATGGAACGGCAGGGAGCCACCGGCCGAAGTCGGCGTCGGGCTCGTGGAGGGGGTCGGGTCGCCCCACGGCCACGAGTCGGTCGGCGACGGCGACGTCGTGGCCGCGCCGGCGGTGCCCGTCGGACTGGGCGCGATGGTACGCAGGTCGGTGGGGCTCGTGTTGAGTGAGCTGAGCTCGTCCCGCGGCGTCAGTGGCACGATCGGGATCGGCGAGGTGCCGGGGCTCAGGTACGCCTCGCCGGTGGCGTGGGAGGAACCTGATCGCCTGGACGGACTACCCGGGTGGGCGGTCAGGCCGGACTGGCTCGTGCTCGGCGCCAGCAGCGCCTGGGGCGGAGTGGGCAAGGTGGCCTGCGGACGGTCGCGGGAGGCCTGCGTCTGCGAGGAGCCGAAGGCGGCCCCGCCTGTGTACTGGACTCGAGGCGCCTCGCCGCCGTTCGGGCCGGTCGTGGCGCCCGTCGGATCGCCGCCCAGGGCTACGCCGGCGACCAGCGCGGACAGCCCGGCGAGCGAGACGGTTCCCGCCGCGGCGAGCCGCACCCGCCCGCTGCCCCGCCGACTGGCCGGTGCCCGGTGCGCGCCGGGCATCCGGCCGGGGCTCTCGGCGGGCGGGCTCGCCGGATGGATG
>NZ_CDWWEW010000041.1:0-21605 GCF_977966315.1 Frankia sp. CeRuru1 | reverse complement strand
GCCCGCCGGTCAGCCCGCGGCCGGGGTCCAGGCCGCTGGGTCCGCCGCGGACTGGTCCCCGGTGGCCATGTTCTTCACCTCGTGCGCCCGGCCATCGTCGAAGGGCGGGAACCAGACGAATCCGATGCCCTTGCGGGAGGCGTAGCGGACCTGCCTGGCCACCTTGTCCGGCTGGTGGTAGGTCTCCACCCGCAGCCCCCGGGTGCGCAGCTCGGCGGCCGTCGCGAGGGCAGCGGCACGGCGCGGCGCGGAGGGGATCACGACTAGCACGTCGGCGGGGCTGGACGGCCCGGTGGTGAGCAGGCCCTCGGCCAAGAGCTTGGCGAAGATGCGGGTGAGGCCGATCGAGATCCCGACGCCGGGGAGGTTGCGGCGGATGAAGGAGCCGGCAAGGTTGTCGTACCGCCCCCCCGAGCAGATGCTGCCGAAGTCCGGCCAGTCAACGAACTTCGCCTCGTAGACGGTCCCGGTGTAGTAATCGAGACCGCGGGCGATCGAGAGGTCCGCGACCACGCCGCCGGCGGGCAGGTCGGCGAGATCATCGAGAACCGCGGCGAGCTCGTCGAGCCCCTCGGAGAGCAGGTCCGACTTCACCCCGAGCCGGCGTACCTCCTCGACGACGCCGGGATCGGAGCCCCGGATGCCCGTGAGCTCCAGGCAGGCGCGCACCTGGTCCGGGTCGAGCCCGACCGCGGCGGTCAGCAGCCCCTCCACCCCCGCGAGGCCGATCTTGTCGAGCTTGTCAGCAACCCGGATGACGGCCAGCGGATCGCCGATGCCCAGGCCCTCGTAGAAGCCCTGGAGCACCTTGCGATTGTTGATGTTGAGGGTCCAGGGCGGAACGCCGAGAGTGCCCAGGACCTCGTGCACGATGCGGGGAAGCTCCGCGTCGAAGTGCAGGGGCACCTGATCAACATTGATCACGTCGATGTCGCACTGGGTGAACTCGCGGAAGCGACCCTCCTGAGGACGCTCCCCCCGCCACACCCGCTGGATCTGGTAGCGCTTGAACGGGAACACGAGGTCGTTGAAGTGGGCGGCCACGTACCGCGCGAAGGGCACCGTGAGGTCGAAGTGCAGGCCGAGGCGGGCGCTGTCGTCGTCGGCGTCGGCCTGCAGGCGGCGCAGCGTGTAGACCTCCTGGGAGGTCTCCCCCTTCGCGGTCAGCACCTCGAGCGCCTCGACCGAGGGGGTCTCCACCGAGCAGAAGCCGTACCGCTCGAACGTCGCCCGGATGGTGTCGAGCCAACGCTGCTCGACGAGACGGACCTCGGGCAGCCACTCGGGAAACCCGCTCACGGGCAGGGGACGGACGATCGGCGCGTCACTCATCGCCGCGGAATCTCCTCATCATCTCGAACGGACGGGCACCTGCCGCCCCGGGCACGGTCAACCGCGAGGCCGGGTGGCAGTCACCGATGTCGAGCGAGGAGACGCATGAGCAACAGCCTATCGCGTGGGGCTCGTTGCCCTCACGGCCGGAGAGCGGTCCCACGGCGGGGATGGGGCCCGTTCCACCGGGCCCCATCCCGTCGATCACATCGGGTGCCCCGCGCGCGCCTCGACCTCCGCGAGCCGCGCACCCACCTCGCCGCGCTGCTCGGCCGGCGCCGGCGGCGGTCCGTCCCTCCGGCGCCGCTGCTCCGGCAACGAGCTCGGGATGATGCCGGTCGGCCGGCCGGGGGCCAGGTAGACCCATCCGGCCTGGCGCCACTGGTCGGCGTCGAGCGCGTGCCGGGCGTCCACCATGACCTTGCGCCGGACCACGGCCCCGAGCCGGGCCGGGTCCAGGTCAGCGAACTGGCGCCACTCGGTGAGTAGGACCAGCGCATCGGCCCCCTCGACCACGGCCTCGACGGAGTCGCTGTAGGCGAGGCCGGGCAGGGCCCGCCGGGCGTTATGCGTCGCGACCGGATCCACGACCGTCACCTCGGCGCCGGTCCCGGCCAGCAGCCCCGCGACCGCGAGCGCCGGGGAGTCCCGCACGTCGTCGGAGTTGGGCTTGAACGCGGCGCCCAGCACGACGAGGCGCCGGCCGGCCAGCGTGCCGTCCAGGGCCGCGGTGACCAGGTCCACCACGCGGTCCCGGCGGCGATTGTTGATCTCGTCGATCTCGCGCAGGAAACGCAGCGCCGCACCGACCCCGAGCTCGTCCGCGCGGGCCTGGAAGGCCCGGATGTCCTTAGGTAGGCAGCCGCCCCCGAACCCCACCCCCGGACGCAGGAAGTTCCCGCCGATGCGCACGTCGTGGGACAGCGCCTCGGCCAGCGTCAGGACATCGGCATCGACCGCCTCGCACACCTCCGCCATCGCGTTGATGAAGGAGATCTTCGTCGCGAGAAAAGAGTTGGCCGCCGTCTTCACCAGCTCGGCCGTCGCGTATTCCGTCACGATGACCGGCACCCCCTGGGCGATCACCGGCGCGAAGGCCGCCCGCAGCGCTCCTTCCGCGGCCGGGGAGGCGACACCGAAGACGAGCCGGTCCGGTCGCAGGGTGTCGGCCACCGCGAAGCCCTCCCGGAGGAACTCCGGGTTCCAGGCCAGCTGGACGCCAGCAAGATCGCTGGAGATGTCGGCGGGCTCGTCCACCCCGTCATGGCCCAGCCCGTCATGGCCCACCTCGACGCGGCCCACCTCGACGCGGCCCAACCCGCCGGCCCCCGCCACGCCGAGCGCCGTCTCGTCCGCGGCCGGGCGGTTCGCCGGGGCGAGCTGCGCGATTGTCCGAGCTAGCCCCGCAGCCGTGCCGGCCGGCACCGTCGACTTGCCGACCACGAGGCACGGCCGGGTCAGCAGCGGCGCGAGGCGCTCGATGGCGGCGTGCAAGTGGCCCAGGTCCGCCCCGTAACCGTCGGCACGCTGGGGGGTGCCCACACAGACGAAGTGCACGTCGCCGAACTCGGCGATCTCCTCGAAGGAGGTGGTGAAACGCAGCCGTCCGGTCCGGAGGTTCGCGCGCAGGAGGTCGGCGAGGTCGGGCTCGAAGAACGGGATCTCCCCCGCGGACAACCGCTCGATCTTCGAATGGTCGACGTCCACGGCGAGCACCTCGAAGCCGAGCTCCGCCATGCACACCGCGTGGGTGGCCCCCAGGTACCCGGTGCCGATGACGGTCAGGCGTGGGCGAGGCCCGGTTCCGGGCCCCGCCGCATCATCAAGGCTGTCCGACGAGCTCATCAGACTCCTCCTCCTCATCGTCGTACCCCCCTGGATTGAGACGCTGAAACTCCCAGGCATCCCGGCACATGTCCGCGACATCCCGGCGGGCTGACCAGCCGAGCGCCGTACGGGCGAGCGCCGCGTCGGCGACCAGTGCGGCGACGTCCCCCGGCCGCCTCGCCACGACGCGGCTGGGGAGATCACGAGCGCAGGCCGCGGAGAAGGCCGCGAGCAGTTCCCGCACGGAGGTGCCAGCGCCGGTCCCGAGGTTGATGACCCGATGTCCCGCCTGGTCATCAAGATGATCGAGAGCGAGTCGATGGCCCTCCGCCAGGTCGACCACGTGGATGTAGTCGCGTACGCCCGTGCCGTCGGACGTGGGGTAGTCGTCGCCGAAGATAGACAGCTCCGGGCGCCGGCCGACCGCCACCTGGGCTAGGTAGGGCATGACGTTGTTCGGCACCCCACGGGGGTCCTCGCCAAGCAGGCCCGACTCGTGCGCCCCGGTGGGGTTGAAGTATCGCAGGGACGTCACGTGCCAGGACGGATCCCGGGCGCAGAGGTCGGCGAGGATCTGCTCGCACATCCACTTGGTGCGCGCGTAGGGATTGGTCGGGCGGGCCGGCGTGTCCTCGGCGATCGGTACCTTGGCCGCCGCTCCGTAGATTGCGCACGAGGACGAGAAGACCAGCCGGCACACGCCGTGCTCCGCCATCACGGAGACCAGGCCCAACGTCGCGTTGACGTTCGTGTCGTAGTACTCCAGCGGGATGTCGACCGACTCGCCGACGGCCTTGAGAGCGGCGAAGTGAATAACGGAATCGATCTTCCATCGGCGGAACACGTCACCGAGCGCCGCCCGGTCACGGACATCGAGCCGCACGAAGTCGATGTCGCCGTCCACCACCTTACGCAGCCTGCCCAGCACCCGTGGTGAGCTGTTGGCGAAGTTGTCCACTCCCACTACCCGATGACCCGCGGCGAGCAGGTCCACCCAAGTATGGGAGCCGATGAACCCCGTCGCCCCGGTCACCAGGACCGTCTCGGCTCGACTCGTCGACGTCATAGCTCGGTTATCCACTTCTTCGTGATCAACTGAAACAACTCGCCACAGGTGCTCCATGCCGGCCCGGAACAACCGATCCCGGCAGCGGGATCAACCCGACGACGGCTAGGATCCGTACCTGGGATCGGCACCACGACCACGCCCGTCGCGCCGGTGCCCTTCGGCTGGACCGCGCGGTCCCGGCCGTTCGGGCAGCGAACACCGCGATGGGCACGGCCGCGCACTGGGCGGCGAACATCAGGCACAGCAGAACATAATCCCCAGATTGGTGCATCGCCGACCTGGTAGCGGCCTCGGCGATCCCGGGGACGACGGCGATCCCGGTGAACCAGGCGATCGGCGCGAGCAGGAGCCCCGGTCCGGTCACAGCGCCAGCGTCGGGTAGTGCACGGCCGGTGGCAAGAACCGCGCGCACGGCACCCGGGGCCGGCGGTCCACGTCCCGGAAGAAGATGCCCGGGAAGAAGATATGTCCGGGAGGCGGCGTGGCCACGGGAACTCTCGGGTCACCATTGCCGCGGACATCCCGGGCCGGTTGCCGTTCGCCCACGCATCGGCGGCGAAGGCCCCGTCTCGGCCTGAGCGCGCACGGCAGGTACGTGGCGCTGACATCCTCGGCGGGTTGCGGACCAATGCCACCGATCTCACGTAACACGGCGGTGCACACGGCGTGGTGCCGGCCATCGCGAGCCCTCCCCCCGCAAACAGAAAGCCACGTCCCCGGAAAGCTCGGTATCCGGGGGGGACACCTTGACGCCGGTCAAGCGACCTGACGGCTCTCCGCGAGCTGGCCGGCGAACCAGGAGATCGTCCGGGTGAGCCCGTCGTGCAGGCTCGTCTTCGGTTCCCAGCCCAGGAGGGTCCGGGCGAGGGTGATGTCGGGTTGGCGCACCGAAGGGTCGTCCTGGGGCCGCGGGACGAAGGTGATCGGCGCCGTCGATCCGCACAGGTCACGGACGAGCACCGCGGTGTCGAGGATCGACATCTCGTGCGGGTTCCCAATGTTCACGGGCCCGGGCAGGTCCGAGTGCAGAAGTCGGACGATGCCGTCGATCAGGTCGTCGACATAACAGATGGACCGGGTCTGGGTTCCGTCACCGGCGACCGTGATGGGCTCGCCCCGCAGCGCCTGGGAGATGAAGGCCGGAATGGCGCGACCGTCGTCGACCCGCATACGCGGGCCGTAGGTGTTGAAGATGCGAACAATACCGGTGTCGACGCCGTGCTTGCGCCGATAGGCCATGGCCACCGCCTCGGAGAAGCGCTTGGCCTCGTCGTACACACTGCGTGGGCCGACCGGGTTCACGTTGCCCCAGTAGCCTTCCGGCTGGGGATTTACCTGTGGATCGCCGTAGGACTCCGAGGTCGAGGCGAGCAGGAACCGAGCATTCTTCTGCCGCGCCAGGCCAAGGGCGTGGAAGGTACCGAGCGAACCGACCTTGAGTGTCTCGATCGGCAGCTCGTAGTAATCCACCGGAGATGCCGGGGATGCAAAGTGCAACACGACGTCGACCGGACCGGAAACATAAATAAAATCATTCACATCCCGGTTGACCAGGCGGAAACGTGGATCGGCGAGCAGATGCTCCACGTTCTCCGGCCGGCCGGTGAGGAAGTTGTCGAAACAGATGACCTCGTAGCCGCCGCCCAGTAGGCGTTCACAGAGATGACTGCCCAGAAAACCGGCGCCGCCGGTCACTATCGCACGCACGTCGTGTGCTCCCGGATCTGGAATACAGAGGACCCCGGAGAGTGCCCATCGATCGCTGTCCGGAGTCCGGCGACGACGGGCGGCCTCCCTTGAGCCATGCGAAGGAGGCGGCGCATCGGATCAGATCGCGCCGCGAGGCCAGGTTGGAGGATCGGGGGAAAGGGGCATCAAATTGATCGGAGATCAGGAGATCAGTGACTGCTCACCCGCCGGGAGCGCTCAGCATGGACACTGCCGGACCCGTCTCGAATGGCCACAGGATACGAACACCGCACTACCCCCCAGTAGTCTGATGGCCGACAACGCCGACTCTCTGCGGCATCGTACACAGGTCATCGACGCGTTAGTACGCGGCCCCGGCTCAGTCTCCCTCCTCGCCGCGGTCAATACGATATAATTTCCTGTCACCGAGGGTGCCCGGCTCCCTCCGGGAGCTGTCAATAGCCGTGCCGGATCCACCTGCATTGGATGAGCAATCCACCGCCAGGGGACGGGGCACGGTCACCCGCGGAAGTGCCGCTCGAGGGCGATCGCGTGACGCATCGCGGCGCGTCCCCGGTGGGTGTCCCCGGCATCTCCATAGGAGACCGCGAGCCGGTACCAGCGACGCCATTCGCCCGGCGCCGCCTCGGCCTCCGCCCGACGCTGGGCGAACGCGGCGTCGGCCGATGCGCGGTCGATCCGGCCCGACGGCCGGCGCACGAGAACCGGCTCGTCGGCTCGGGCGCCGGGGTCGAAGCCGTGGGCGGTGCCGGGCTCGACGTCAGCCGTCGCATCCGCGGCTACGTCGAACATCCGGGCAAGCCGCTCGGTGTCGCGGCCGAAACGCAGCTCACGCAGGATGACGACGGCGCCGATCAGCGGAAGCAGCACGACACCGAGACCGAGTCCACGGGCCGCCCAGCGATCGTCGCCGAGCAGCTGGATTCCCCGCCACCCGATCAGCCCGAGGTAGAAGCCGCACGCCGCGACGAGCACGGCCACCAGCCACCGGGCCCTCACCTGGACGCCCCGCCCGATGCCGACGCCACCGGACCGTCCGGATCCAGCCGGATCCGCGCCCCGGGTGCCGCCAAGGTCGCCACAACCAGCCGTCCCGACTCCCGAAGACAACCGAAGAGCGCCACATACAGGGGTCGCGTCGCCGGCAACGGGACTCCGCCGTCGATCTCGTAACGGGTGTTGGTCACCTTACGCACCTGTGCCTGTGAATCATCCGCGCCGACCGGCGGAGCGTCCACCCGCCAGGCGAGCATCATCTCCGTGCAGCCCGCGGGCCAGGTCCACCGTAGCCGGTCGTGCTCCAGCCGCAGGTCCGAAGCGGCGGAAAGCTCGTCGGCGGCGGTGCGCGGCGCCGACGGCCGGTCCGGTGCGGCCTCCGGACGCCCGGAGGTCGTCGGCGGCGATGCCCACGGGGACGGGGAGGGGAGCACCCTATGCTCCCGGGCGAGGGCGGTGACCACCCCCCTCGCCCGGGCGGCGTCAAGCCCGTCCGCCTCCGCCTCGGCGACCAGCGCCGCGGCCTCCACGGGGAGCAGCACGTCCTCCACAAGAACGGCCGCGGCCACCCGCGGGCGCAACCGCTCGGTCGTCGTCACGGCGAGCGCATCGAGGTAGGCGTCCGGCTCGCCGTCGACCAGCAGCGCACCGACCGCGGCCAGGAGATCGTCGAGCAGTGCCCGCCGGCGGTCCGGCCGACGGGCCCGGTTGCGGACGAGCGCCGCATCACGCACCGCTCGGATCTCCGCCCGGCCGGTGCCGGGCCGCACCCCGATCAGGTCGAACAGGCTCCGGGGCGGGGTGCTTCCGGTGATCCGGCCCAGTTCATCGAGATCTGCGCGGACCTGGCCGAGTACCTCGGCGGGGATCGCGCCGGCCGAGGCCTCCGTGGCGGAGCTCCGCGATCCGGCAGGCAGGGCCCGATGACGCCGGATCCGCAGCGTGAACGCGGGGTCGTCGATCCCCTGGGATGCCGCCAGCGCCCGCAAACCGGCGATCTTGTCCTCCGGGAGTCCACCGAACCGGGCGACGAGTCGCCCGACCGCGGCGTCCAGGGAGGCGAATCGTTCGTCGTCCCGGGCGGCGCGGGCGGCGGCGACCCGGTCCCGCAGCTCTAGGCGCGCGGTACGGGTCGCCAGTGCCGCGACGAGCTCCGCGTGCAGCCCCAGCAGGCCGATAATCACTCCTCGGTAGCGGGGGTGGTCCCGGCTGCGCTGCCAGAACGCCCAGACATCCGCGGTCCTGGCCTCGATTGCGGCGTCGTCGAGGGTGTCCACCTCGTCGAGCGGGATGTCGTAGATCTCGAAGGGATCGCTGTGCTCGGCCCCGCCCCGGCTGTGCACGACGGCGAGGACCCGACGACGGTAGTCGTTGGAGTCGAAGGACCGCATCGCCGCGCCCCTCAGATCCATCCGCTCGGCGCACCACCCGGGCCGCCGCGCTCCCGGCGGGCCCGGGCCACCTGTTCCCGCTCGCGGGCGACGTCGGCCTGGCTCAACGCGGCCGAGGTCTCCACCCGTACCGTGAGCGGCCGGTCGACGAGACCCTCATGCGTCGCCGTCACCTCCAGGATCCCATCGAAACCCATCCGGAAAATGATCTCAATCTGGGAGCCGGCCGGAAAACCGGGCGGGATACCCGTGATCTCGGCCTCGGCAATGACCTTGTTGTCCTCGATACGCGCCGATTCGACACCACCGGCCTGTTCGACGACGTAGACGGTGACGGCGTCCTGGTCGTTGCGCACCGTCCCGAACGCGCGCCGGACGGCGATCGGAAGCCGGTCGTTGCGGTGCACCAGGAAGACTGCCCCCTGTTCACCGAACCGGTTCAACGCCAACACCCCGAAACCACGCGAGACAACGTTGACGACCTGTACCTCGACGGTGCGGCGCACCCGCTGGGCGGGCAGGCCGAGGACGCTCGCGAGCCGCCGGCACGCCGCGTCCAGGTCCGCTGGGGCGGCGGTGTCCACGGCAGCCCCGTCAACCAGCTGACCGCGGGTCACCAGGTCGGCGGCCACCAGGCGTTCCAGCGCCTTCTTCTCCCCGTAGATCGCGGCCCCGCGGGCCACGGCGAGGTCGGGATCGGTCAACTCGACGGGCACGGCGAACTCGGCGGCGAGGCGCCTGGCCACGGCCGGCATCCGCGCCGCGCCGCCGACGAGCAGGATCCGGTCGATCCCCCGCACCCCTCGGGCCCGCGCGGCGTCGACCGCGACCCGGGTAAGGGTGATCGTCCGGTCAAGCAGACCGGCGGTGAGCCGTTCGAGTTCGTCGCGGGTCAGCGTGACCTCGGTGGACAACCCGGCGTGCTCGACCAGGACCGTCGTCGATGCGACGTCGGTCAGCTCCCGGCGGGCCCGTTCGGCGGCGAGCGCCAGCACCTGGGCGGCCTCGCCGTCGTCGAGCGGGTCCCGGGCGCCGGGATGGGCCGCGAGGAACCGGTCCCAGAGGAAGAGCACCACCTTCTCGTCCCAGTCGGCACCGCCCAGCTGATGGTCACCGTCGATCGCCACCACCGACACCCGCCGGTCGGCGAGCTCGACCACGGTGACGTCGAACGTACCGCCGCCCAGGTCGTAGACGAGCGCGACCTCCTCCGCCGCCATTCCCGGACCACCGAGCGTACGCCGTGCACCGATCTCGAAGCGGGCAAAGCCGTAGGACAGCGCCGCCGCGGTCGGCTCGTTGATGACGTCGACGACATTCAGCCCCGCGTACTCACCGGCAAGCACCGTCGCGCGGCGCTCCTCGTCCCCGAAGTAGGCCGGAACGGTGATCACGACGTCCTCGACGGGCTCGCCGGTGGTGAGCGCGGCGTCGGAGACCAGCGCCTTGAGGATCAGACCGCTGACGGCCGGCGCCGACCAGGCCGCGCCGCGGGTGACGAAGCGCCAGTCCCCGTCCCCCATCCGCCGCTTGACCAGGGAGCACACGTCGTCGGGGCGCGCCCGGGCCAGCCGCCGCGCGGTCTCCCCGGTGATGTAGTCGTCGGCCCCCACGAACAGCACCACGCTCGGCAGCGTCCGCGCGTCGTCGGGCAACGGCACGATCTGCGGCTCGCCGGAACCGGACACCCGGGCCAGGCAGCTAAACGTCGTACCAAGATCGATACCGAAGATGCTACGGGTACCCGCCGGGAAACGACGGTCAACGTGTCCGACCACACCCGGAAACCTATCTTTCGCGGCCCGTGGTGACAGCAGACACCTGCCCCGAAGTGCCCGCGGCGCTAGTCCAGGTCGAGCAGCGACTCCAGACCGACCGTGAGTCCCGGTCGCTCGCCGACCTTCCGCACGCTCAGCAGCACCCCCGGCATGAACGAGGTGCGGTCGTAGGAATCGTGTCGCAGGGTGAGGGTCTCCCCCGCGCCCCCGAGCAGGACCTCCTGATGCGCGACGAGCCCGGCGAGGCGGACGGCATGCACCGGCACGCCGTCGACCCGGGCGCCGCGGGCACCGTCGAGGGCGGCGGTCGTCGCGTCCGGGCCGGCCACCGGCAACCCGGCGGTGGTACGCGCCGCGGCGACCAGCTCCGCGGTACGCCGGGCGGTGCCGCTCGGCGCGTCGGCCTTGCCGGGATGGTGCAACTCGACGATCTCCACCGAGTCGAAGAACCGGGCGGCCCGGGCAGCGAACGTCATCATCAGCACGGCGGCTACCCCGAAGTTCGGCGCGACGAGCACCCCGACCCCCGGTGCCACGGCCAGCCAGCCACGCAGGGTCGCGAGCCGCGGCTCGTCGAAGCCGGTGGTGCCGACGACGACGTGCTTGCCGGCCTGGACACACCAGCGGAGGTTGTCCATCACCGCGTCCGGGGTGGTGAAGTCGACGACGACGTCGGCCGCGGCGAGCGCACCACGGTCATCGCCGACGCCGAGGGCCGCGACCAGCGCCAGGTCGGCGGCGGCCTCGACGGCAGCACACACCGTCGACCCCATCCGTCCCCGTGCACCGAGCACCCCCACTGCTATCCCTGTTGCCGGTATCCCTGTTGCCGGTATCCCGGTTGCCGGGACAGCACCGGCTGCCGGGCGGGAGTCGGGGTCGGACATTCAGTGAACCTCGAACCTCTCGGGAGGAGAGCCGCTAACGGGCGACGGCGGCGCTGAAGTCGTGGTCGTCGAAGGGTCCGATAACGCCCAGGGCCCAGGACTGGTCCAGCAGCTCCCGCGCGATCGTGGTGACGTCGTCGAGGGTGACCGCGCCCACCCGGGCGATAATCTCGTCGACCGGCAGGACCTCACCGTGGACGAGCTCGCTCTTGCCGAGACGGCTCATCCGGGATCCGGTGTCCTCCAGGCCGAGAATCATCGAGCCGCGGTTCTGCCCACGGGCCCGGTCGAGTTCCTCGGCACTGATCCCGTGCTCGGCGATCTGGCGTACCTGCTCACGGGCGAGCTCGAGGACCATATCGGCACGCTTGGGGGCGCATCCGGCATAGACGCCGAACAGGCCCGCGTCGGCGAAGTGGGAGGCGAACGAGCCCACCGAGTACGCCAGCCCCCGCTTCTCCCGGATCTCCTGGAACAGCCGCGAGCTCATCCCACCGCCTAGCGCCGTCGACAGCACGCCGAGCGTGTAACGGCGCGGATCGTGCCGGGACAGTCCCCTGGTGCCGAGCACGAGATGCGCCTGCTCGGTCGGCCGGTCGGTCACGACGATGCCGGGCGGCTGCGGGTAGTCGTACGATCCGCCACGTACCTCGAACGGCTCGGCGCTCACTGTCAGACGGTCGGCGAACGCCTCGGCTACCAGCGCCAGCGCCCGGTCGTGCGCCAGGTTGCCGGCGATGGAGACCACCATCGCCGGCGGGATGTACCGGGAGCGGTAGTAGTCCGCGATGGTCTCCCGGCCCAGCCCCTCGATCGACTCGGTCGTCCCGAGCACCGGGCGGCCGAGCACCGACGACCCGAGCATCGCCTCCGCGAACACGTCATGGACGAGGTCACCCGGGTCGTCCTCGTACATGGCGATCTCCTCCAGGATCACGCCACGCTCGGCCTCGACGTCGTCGGCCGTCACCAGCGAGTTGGTGACCATGTCGGCGATGACGTCGACGGCCATCGCGAGATCGGAGTCGAGCACCCGCGCGTAGTAGCAGGTGTACTCCTTGCCGGTGAAGGCGTTGATGTCCCCGCCGACCGCCTCGACCGACGCGCTGATGGTCAACGCGTCCCGGCTGGGCGTGCCCTTGAACAGCAGGTGCTCCAGGTAGTGGGAGCATCCGGCGGTCACCGGCGTCTCGTCGCGCGAGCCCACCCCGACCCAGACGCCGATCGCGACCGAGCGCACCCCGGGGACCCGCTCGGTGATGACCCGCAGACCGCCGGGGAGCACGGTGCGGCGCACCGCGCCGTCCAGCAACGATTCGCCACCGACCCCGCCAGCGAGCAGGTGCGCGGCCCGGGAGCCGGGAACCGGCTTGTTCCGCGGCGCGCCGGCGGTCCCCGCGGAGCAGGTCAGGTCGGGCGTGGGAGTATCGGACACGACGGGCCGTCAGGAGGCCGCGGCCGCCGCGTCGGCGGCTTCGGCGGCTTCGGCGCTCGGGGACAGGCTGATCTTCCCGCGGCTGTCGATCTCGGTGATCTCGACCTGGAGCTTCTGACCCACCGTCAGGACGTCCTCCACCTTCTCCACCCGCTTACCGCCGGAGAGTGTCTTGAGCTTGCTGACGTGGAGCAGGCCGTCCCGGCCCGGGGTGAGCGAGACGAAGGCCCCGAAATTGGTGATCTTCACAATCGTCCCCAGATAACGCTCGCCGACCTCGGGCATCTGCGGGTTGGCGATCGCGTTGATCGCCGACCGGGCGGACTCCGCCGACGGACCGTCCACCGCGCCGATGTAGATCGTCCCGTCGTCCTCGACGGTGATCTCGGCACCGCTGTCCGCCTGGATCTGGTTGATCATCTTACCCTTGGGTCCGATGACCTCCCCGATCTTGTCCACCGGGATCTTGACGGAGATGACCCGCGGGGCGTGAGCGGACATCTCGTCCGGGCTGCCGATGGCCTCGGCCATCACGTCAAGGATCGCGAGCCGCGCCCCGCGCGCCTGCTGGAGCGCCGCGGCGAGGACCGAGGCCGGGATGCCGTCGAGCTTGGTGTCGAGCTGGAGCGCGGTGACGAAGTCCCGGGTGCCGGCGACCTTGAAGTCCATGTCCCCGTAGGCGTCCTCGGCCCCGAGGATGTCGGTCAGGGTGACGTAGGAGTCGTCGGCGTGGATGAGGCCCATCGCGATCCCGGCGACCGGCGCCTTGAGCGGTACCCCGGCGTTGAGCAGCGACAGGGTGCTCGCGCACACCGAGCCCATGCTTGTCGACCCGTTCGAACCCAGCGCCTCGGATACCTGCCGGATCGCGTAGGGGAACTCCTCGCGGCTGGGCAGCACCGGGAGCAGGGCCCGCTCGGCGAGTGCCCCGTGGCCGATCTCTCGGCGCTTCGGCGAACCGACGCGGCCGGTCTCGCCGGTGGAGTACGGCGGGAAGTTGTAGTTGTGCATGTACCGCTTGGTGCGGTCGGGGTTGAGCGTGTCGACCGTCTGCTCCATGCGCAGCATGGCCAGAGTCGTGACGCCGAGGATCTGCGTCTCGCCCCGCTCGAACAGCGCCGAGCCGTGTACCCGCGGGATGTAGTCGACCTCGGCTGACAGCGCGCGGATCTCGGTTGTCGAGCGACCGTCGATGCGCACGCCCTCGGTCACAATGCGGGAGCGGACGAGCTTCTTGGTCAGCGCCCGGTAGGCGGCGCCGATCTCCTTCTCCCGCCCCTCGAACTGGGAGGCTACCTTCTCGGCCGCGAGCTGGCGGGCCCGGTCGAGCTCGTTCTCGCGCTCAGCCTTGCCGGGGATGCGCAGCGCGGCGGACAGCTCGTCGCCGATTGCCGCGGACAGCGCGTCCAGCACGTCGTCGTGATGGTCGATGAAGACGGGGAACTCCCGGGCGGGCTTCGCGGCGAGCGCGGCCAGCTCGTTCTGGGCCCGGCAGAGCTCACGGATGGCGGGCTTCGCCGCCTCGAGGCCCGCGGCCACGACCTCCTCGGTGGGAGCCGGCGCGCCGTGCGCGAGCAGTTCGACCGTGCCCGGGGTCGCCTCGGCCTCCACCATCATGATCGCGACGTCCGAGCCGTCCTCGATCACCCGACCGGCCACGACCATGTCGAAGGTCGCCCGAGCGAGCTCCGCATGGGTCGGGAAAGCGATCCACTCGCCATCGACGAACCCGACCCGGGTCGCGCCGATCGGCCCGGTGAAGGGCAGGCCGGACAGCGTCGTCGACGCGCTGGCCGCGTTGATGGCGACCACATCGTAAAGGGTGTCGGGATCCAGGGCGAGCACGGTGGCCACGACCTGGATCTCGTTGCGCAGCCCCTTGGCGAACGACGGCCGCAGCGGCCGGTCGATGAGCCGGCAGGTGAGGATCGCGTCCTCGCTGGGGCGGCCCTCCCGCCGGAAGAACGAGCCGGGGATGCGCCCGGCCGCGTACATCCGCTCCTCGACATCCACCGTCAGCGGGAAGAAGTCGAGCTGTTCCTTGGGCTGCTTGCTAACCGTCGTCGCCGAGAGCACCATCGTGTCGCCCAGGTAGGCGACGGCGGAGCCGGCGGCCTGCTTGGCGAGACGCCCGGTCTCGAACCGAACCGTCCGGTCTCCGGCCGGGGTCGCGATGACCGCTTCGGCCGCATGTGTCGAGTCGTCCACTCGAACCACTCCATCCTCTTCCTCGGCCGGATCCACGCGGCCGATCCTCTTCTGCGGCCGGGTCCATGCCAACGAGGATGCCGGTGCTCAGTCGAAGCCCCCGGGTCCGGTGCCCGTACCCATCCCGGCGACCACGACCGAGGACCGGCGGCTCGCACCACCATGGACCCGGCCAGGTCCTCCACACCGCCGAGCGGACGACTCCGCCGACGGCTCGACGCATTCGGTACCTACCCCCAATGCGTCAGAGGGAGCGTCCCGCCCGGGCCGCTCCCTCTTCGCGCTACCGCCGTAGCCCGAGTCGCTCGATCAGAGCGCGGTATCGGTTGATATCCGTCTTCGCCAGGTAGTTCAGCAGCCGTCGGCGACGGCCGACGAGCAGCAGCAGACCGCGGCGGCTGTGGTGATCGTGCTTATGCGCCTTGAGATGCTCGGTCAGGTCACTGATCCGACGAGTCAGCATCGCGACCTGCACCTCAGGCGAGCCCGTGTCCCGCTCGACGGTGGCGTAATCGGACATGATCTTCTGCTTGACGTCGCTCGCGAGCGGCACGCTCCACCTTCTCCTTCTGTTTCGGGACGGCGCGCGTCCGGGGTCTTCCCCACCCGGACCGATCACCGGACCTCGGCATCATCGCCGTCCGGTCCGGACACACCGCACCCGCCTGACCGGGAAGCCTATCAACCCGAGGGGAACCGCTCGGCCCCCGGCGGAGTGAGCCGAGTTCAGCCGAGTTCAGACGAGCAGGGTTGCCGCGCGGGTGGCCTCCACATCCGCGGCCATCTGGGTGACGAGCTCGGCCACCGAGTCGAAGCGCAGGGTCGGACGCAGCCGATGGGTGAACTCGTAGGCCATGTACTCGCCGTAGAGATCCTCGTCAAAGTCCAGGAGGAACGCTTCGACGCGCCGGTCGCGTCCCTCGAACGTCGGATTCGTGCCGATCGAGATGGCGGCGGGCTGGCGGCGGCCGGACCAGCAGGCAAAGCCCGCGTACACGCCGTCCGCCGGAACGGCGGCCCAGGGCGTCACCTGGATGTTCGCCGTAGGATAGCCGATGGTGCGGCCACGCGCGTCGCCGTGCACGACGACACCCTCGACCCGGTGCGGCCGGTCCAGCGCGGCCGCCGCGGCCGCTACGTCGCCCTCGGCCACCCGGGCACGGATCGCCGTCGAGGAGAGCACCTGCTCGCCGGAGCGGACGAGACGGACCCCGTCGACCTCGAATCCCTCCCGGGCGCCCGCCTCCGACAGCGTCGCGAGCGTCCCGGCGGCCCGGTGACCGTAGGTGAAGTTCTCCCCCACCACGACCACGCTCGCCCGCAGCCGCTCGACCAGTATCCCGTGCACGAAGTCGGCCGGGGAGACCCGGCTGAACTCCAGCGTGAACGGCTCGACGCAGAGCGCGTCCACCCCGGTCCCGGCCAACAGCTCGGCCTTGAAACGCAGCGTCGTGAGCAGGGCGGGATGGCTGCCGGGTCGCAGCACCTCACCGGGATGCGGGTCGAAGGTCAACACCAGCGAACGCTCACCGCGTTCCCGCGCCAGCCGGACCGCCCGGCCGATGATCTGCCGGTGCCCGAGGTGCACCCCGTCGAAGAAGCCAATCGTGACGACCCCGCCCCGCCACTCGACAGGCGTGTTCTCCGCTCCTCGCCACGTTCGCACGTGCGAAGCCTAGGACATTCTCGTGGGGCGCTGTCGGGCCGCCGAGCCCCGGCCGGGGGCCGCCAGACTAGACCGGGGCGAAGACGACGAGCGACCGGACCGCACGCTCAGTCTCCTCGACCAGGGCCAGCACGGTCCCGTCGGGACCGAAGACGCCGTACGTGCCCGGCCGTCCTACCGGGGGCAACCGCCGGCCATGGGACACGTCCGCCGCCGCCTCCGCCGTCACGTCGCGGCGCGGGAAGCCGGCCGCGACCGCGTCGGTCAGCGACGTGACCGCCCGCGACCCCAGCTCGGCGAACGTGTCGAGAGTCACTGCGCCCGCCAGGTCGAAGGGACCAACGGCGGTGCGCCGCAGGGCGGTCAGATGCGCCCCGCAGTCCAACGCCGCCCCGAGATCACGGGCGAGCGCCCGCACGTACGTTCCGCTGGAGCAACCGACCGTGACCTCCAGATCGGTTCCGGCCGGGTCCACCGCCCCATCGCCCGCGGCCCGCCGCGCCAGCAGGTCGAAGCGGTGGACCGTCACCCGGCGTGGGGCGAGATCGACCACCTCGCCGGCCCGGACCCTGGCGTACGCGCGTACCCCGCCCACCTTGACCGCGCTCACGCTGGCGGGAACCTGGTCGAGCACCCCGGTGAGGGCGGCCATGGCCCGGGTGAGCCGGTCGGCGTCGACGTCCACCGGACGGTCCTCGACCGGCGCGCCCTCGGCGTCGTCGGTCGTGGTAGTCCGGCCGAGCCGGATCGTGGCGTCGTACGCCTTGCCGGTGAGGGCGAGATGCCCGAGCAGGCGGGTTCCCCGGCCGGCTCCCAGCACCAGCACACCCGTCGCCATCGGATCGAGGGTGCCCGCGTGGCCGATCCGGCGCTGCCCGAGAATGCGCCGCGCCCTGGCGACGACGTCGTGCGACGTCCAGCCGGCCGGCTTGTCCACGACGACGAGCCCGTCGACCTGTGGCCCGGGACCGGTCCCGGATCCCCGGCGGGATGCGGCTCCCCCCGGCCGCGCGGGTCCCCGGGTGGATCCCCCCCGGGTTCTCACCGCGGGCTCCGGGCCGCGTTCCCCGGGCCTCCCAGGCGCGGAGCCTGCGCCAGCGCGTCCCGGAGCACGCCCATCAGCTCGTCGAGCGTCGTCCCGCGGGAGAATCCGGCGGCGAAGCGATGGCCGCCACCACCGAGAGCCGTACAGACCGCGCCAACGTCGACGTCCCCCTTGGAACGGGCCGAGACCTTCCAGACGTCACCATCCTGCTTGCAGACAAGGGCGACCTCGGCCTCCGACACGGTGCGCACCGTGTCGATGAGCCCCTCGATCTCGTCGTACTCCAGTCCCGCGGCGCGCAGATCGGCCTGGCTGCACCAGGACCAGACGAGGTCGTACTCGGGCTCCAGCCGGACGCGGTCGAGAACCTCCCCGAGTAGCTTGAGATAGCCGAAGCGGTGGGTGTCCCACAGGGCACGGCTGATCAGGTCGGGACGGATGCCCGTGGCCAGCAGCCGGGCGGCCAGTTGGTGCACCGCCGGTGTCGTCGCGGCGAAACGGAACGATCCCGTGTCGGTCACCAGACCGGTGTAGATCGCTGTCGCGATGTCCCGGTCGAGCCGCACGCCCAGGGCATCGATGAGGTCGACGACCATGGCGCTGGTCGAGGCCGCCTCGGGGTCGACCAGGTTGAGATCGCCGAACCGGGTGTTGGAGGCATGGTGGTCGACGACCAGGACCCGGCGACCGGCCGTGGTGCTGGCGAGCCTGCCCAGCCGGGACCGGCTGCCGGCGTCCAGGGTCACCACGAGACCCGGCCGGCCGGTGACGGCCTCGGGAGCCACCAACAGCTCCTGACCGGCGAGGAAGCGAAGCACCCGGGGAACGACGAAGGGATCCGCGTCGAAGGATACCCGCGGCCTTCCGCCCAGCGACCGCAGCGCGAGCCCCAGCGCCAACGCCGATCCGAGACTGTCCCCGTCGGGGTTCACGTGGGCGATCAGCAGGATGTCGTCACCGGCGTCGATCGCGCCGGTCAGTGCGGTCACCGCGGCCTGGAAATCACCGGTCGGACCGGCACCGCCCGGGCAGGAGCGGCTGACCGGCGCCGCCGACGGGTCCACGAGATCGGTCGCATCGCTCATCGTCAGTTCCCATCGCCGCTGTCTCGTCCCATCGCAGCTGTCTCGTGTCTGTCACCGCGGTGTCCCGGGCCCGTACCCGTCATCCCTCCTGCCGGGCCGTCCCGCCGTACTCGCCCACCTCATCCAGCTCGCCCAGCTCATCGGGCTCATCCAGCTCATCCAGCTCATCCGGCTCATCCGGCTCATCCGGCTCGTCGGTGGCGGAGCGCGGCCGGCGGTAGGGATCGTCGTCGCCCGCCGGGCGAGCATCCCGACGGACCTCGGCCAGATACGCGTCACGTTCCCGGGCAACGCTGATCAGCTTCTCCAGATGCTGGGCGTCGTCGGGAAGCCGGTCATGAACGAAGGTGAGCATCGGGGTCACCTTCACCCCCGTGGCCCGGCCGACCTGGCTGCGCAGCAGCCCCCGGGCGGATTCGAGCGCCTGGGCCGACGCCTGCCGCGCCGTCTCATCGCCGTAGACGGTGTAGAAGACCGTCGCGTCGACCAGATCCGGCGTCAGCCGCACATCCGTGACGGTCACCATGCCGAGTCGAGGATCCTTGACGCCACGCTCCAGCGTGGACGCCACGACCTCGCGGATACGCACGGCCAGCCGCCGTGCCCGGGCCGGATCAGCCACCGTCCACCTCCTCGTTCGCCGGTCCCGTCAGCGGCACGCTCACCGCGGCAGATGCACCGGGTGCGTGCGGTTCGCCGGGTGCGTGCGGTTCGTCGTCCGCGTCGTCCGCGTCGTCCGCCGAGAAGTAGCGCGCCCGCGCGGCGAGCACCTCGACGTCCGGTCGCTGGGCCACCAGCTGCTCGCAGGAACAGAGGACCTCAACGCAGTGCGCCCGGTCCGCGGCGACGACCGCCATCCCGATCTCGGCTCGCCGGTACAGATCATGATGGCCGGTCTCGGCCACGCTGAGGGCGAAACGGCGACGCAGCTCCGCCACGATCGGCCGCACCACCGACCGTTTCTCCTTCAACGAGTGCACGTCACCGAGCAGCAGATCAAGGCTGAGGGTTCCGATCCACATGGTCGTCTCCCGCCGCCGGGCACACACCGCCGGTGACGATCGGGCAGGCAGCTCGATCGTCACCGGCCGCGGGCGTGCTCAGGCGCGGGGAACCTCCCGTTGCTCGAACGTCTCGATCACGTCATCGATCTTGATGTCGTTGAACGACCCGAGACCGATACCGCACTCGTAGCCCTCGCGGACCTCCGTCGCGTCGTCCTTGAAACGCTTGAGCGACTCGACCGTGAGGTTGTCGGCCACGACGACGCCGTCGCGGATGAGCCTGGCCTTGGTGTTCCGCCGGATGACGCCGGAACGGACCAGACAGCCGGCCACGTTGCCGATCCGCGGCACGCGGAAGACCTCGCGGACCTCGGCGGTACCGAGCTGCGCTTCCTCGTAGACGGGCTTGAGCATGCCCTTCAGGGCGTTCTCGATGTCCTCGATGGCCTGGTAGATCACCGAGTAGTAGCGGACCTCGACGCCCTCACGGTCGGCCAACTCCGTCGCCTTGCCCTGCGGCCGGACGTTGAAGCCGATGATGACCGCGTCGGAAGCCGACGCCAGCATCACGTTGGTCTCAGTGATCGCACCGACCCCACGGTCGATGATCCGCAGACCGACCTCGTCGCCGACATCGATCTTGAGTAGGGCGTCCTCGAGCGCCTCGACCGAACCGGACACATCGCCCTTGAGAATGAGGTTGAGCTGGGTCTTCTCGCCCTCCTTCATCCGCTCGAGGATCGTCTCCAATGTCGGACGGCCTCGGCTCAGCGCCAGCTCCGCGTTGCGCTCGCGGGCCTGACGACGTTCGGCGATCTGACGGGCCACTCGGTCCTCGGGCACCACCAGGAAGTTGTCACCGGCGTCGGGAACGCTGGTGAACCCCAGGACCTGGACGGGCCGGGCCGGGCCCGCCTCGACCACCTGACCACCGTGTTCGTCGAGCATCGCCCGAACCCGACCGAACGCCTCGCCGGCGACGACCGAGTCACCGACCCTCAGCGTGCCGCGCTGGACCAGCACGGTCGCCACCGGACCCCGGCCCCGGTCGAGCCGGCCTTCGATGGCGACACCCTGCGCCTCGACCTCGGTCGGAGCCCGCAGGTCCAGGGAGGCGTCGGCGGTCAGGACGATCGCCTCGAGCAGGCCGTCGATGTTCGTCCGGTTGCGGGCGGAGACGTCGACGAACATCGTGTCGCCGCCGTACTCCTCCGCCACCAGGCCGTACTCGGTGAGCTGGCCCCGTACCTTGGCCGGGTCGGCGCCCTCCTTGTCGACCTTGTTGACCGCCACCACGACCGGGACGCCGGCCGCCTGGGCGTGGTTCAGCGCCTCGATGGTCTGCGGCTTCACCCCGTCGTCGGCGGCCACGACCAGGACCACGATGTCCGTCACCTGCGCACCGCGGGCCCGCATGGCGGTGAAGGTCTCGTGGCCCGGAGTGTCGATGAAGGTGATCGGACGCTCGTCGCCGTCGACCTTGGCCCGCACCTGGTAGGCACCGATGTGCTGGGTGATACCACCGGCCTCGCCCCCGACCACGTCGGTGGAGCGGATGGCGTCCAGCAGTTTCGTCTTACCATGATCGACGTGACCCATGACGGTCACGACCGGCGGCCGGGAGCTGAGCTCGACGTCGTCGCCGTACTCCCCGCCGAAGGAGAGGTCGAAGCTCTCGAGGAGCTCCTTGTCCTCGTCCTCCGGACTGACGATCTGGACCTCGTAGCCGAGCGTGACGCCCAACAGCTGCAGCGTCTCGTCGGTGCAGGACTGGGTCGCGGTGACCATCTCGCCGAGCTGGGTGAACACGACCTGGACCAGAGCGCCCGGGTTCGCGTCGATCTTGTCGGCGAAATCGGCCAGCGAGGCGCCACGCGGAAGCCGGATGGCCTGCCCGTTGCCGCGGGGCACCATCGCGCCCATGCGCGGCGCTTCGAGCCCGCTCTCCCATTCCTGCCGCTTCGCGCGCTTGGACTTGCGCTGGCGACCGGGGCGACCACGGCCACCGGGGCCGAAAGCGCCCGCCGTGGTCCCACCGCGGCCACGGCCGCCGGCCGCGGGACGACCGGGCGCACCGCCCCCGCCGCCCCCGCCACCACCGGGCCCACCGGGCGCACCGCCACCGCCCCCGCCGCCCCCGCCACCGGGACGCCCGGGCGCCCCCCCCCGCCC
>NZ_CDWWEW010000040.1:16636-21916 GCF_977966315.1 Frankia sp. CeRuru1 | reverse complement strand
ACCCGGACGGACCTCGCGCGACCGGCCCGGTCTGCGGCCTGGGGGGGTACGGGTGGCCGGGCTGATGCGGATAACCCGACGGCACCGGTGGACCGGGATAACCCGGCTGCCCCGGCTGGACCGGGCCGTCACGGCGCATGCTCGCCACCTGCCGCGTGCCCAGTGGCCGGTGCCGGCGCCACTGCCGCCGGACAGCCCAGACGAGGGCCAGGGATGCGACGGCGCCGGCCGCCGGCGCGACGTCGTGGCCGGCGTCCAGCACCAGCAGGTAGAGGGCCATCAGCCCGCTGAAGACGTAGCCGGTGACGAAGAACGCGAAGGGCCGCAGGTTCAGCCGGCTCACCACGTCCGTGTTCCGAAGCAGGATCGCCGGTACCAGCCAGATGAGGAAACCGAAGAAGAGCGCCGTGAGCGGCGCGAAAAACAGGTACCCGAAGAACGCTGTCATGATCAGAAGTCCGGCGGTCGTCGAGGGTCAGGCCGGGTCGGGACCGGCGGGGACGTCCGCGCTGTGCGCCACCGTCGGGGTGCCGTCGAAGTACGGGCCGAGGGCGGCGCGCCAGCGGGCAAACCGCTCCGACTCCCGGAAGTTCGTCAGATGGGCGTCCAGGCTGTCCCACTCGACGAGCAGCACGAAACTCGACGGTGACTCGACCCCCCGGGTCATCCGCGCGGAACGACAGCCCGGCGTGCCGACGAGCTCCGCACGCACCCCGTGATACGCGGCGACGAAATCGTCTTCGCTGCCCGGTTTGATGTCGAACCGGGCGACTTCGAGGACCGCTCCGGCGGGCTGCCCGCCGTCCCGCCCCTCACTCGCCATGGATGATCCTGAAACTCATACCGCCCAGTCTGGCACCATCGGAAGATCGCGGTCCGCCAACATGGACCATGACCACGCCAAACACACCCGGGCGCCCACCCGGCCCGCCGCCGGGCCGCTGGCGCTCTCCACCCGTGGGCCTCGTCCCGCCCCCGGGCCGAGAATTCAGTTCGCCATGTCGACGAACCGTGAGTAATGGCCCTGGAAGGCGACGGTGACGGTGCCGGTCGGCCCGTTGCGGTGCTTGGCGATGATGAGGTCCGCCTCGCCGGCACGCGCCGACTCCTTCTCGACCGTGTCCTCCCGGTACAGCAGGATCACTGCGTCGGCGTCCTGCTCCAGGCTTCCGGACTCGCGCAGGTCGGAGACCTGGGGACGCTTGTCGGCCCGCTGCTCGGAGGCGCGGTTGAGCTGGGAGATGGCGACCACCGGAACGTCGAGCTCCTTGGCGAGCAGCTTCAGCGACCGCGAGATCTCGCTGACCTCCTGCTGACGGTTCTCCACCTTCTTGGGCGACGACATCAGCTGCAGGTAGTCGAGGATCACCAGGCGCAGCTCGTTGCGCTGCTTCAACCGCCGGGCCTTCGCCCGGACCTCCATCATCGTCAGGTGCGGGCTGTCGTCGATGAACAGCGGGGCCGCCGCGACCTCGCCTATCCGGCGGGCCAGGCGACCCCAGTCGTCATCGGTGAGCCGGCCCGTGCGGATGTTCTGCAGGGACACCCGCGCCTCCGCGGACAACAGCCGCATGGTGATCTCCATGCGGCTCATCTCCAGCGAGAAGATGACCGACGCCATCCCGTTCTTGATCGACGCCGCCCGGGCGAAGTCCAGGCCGAGGGTCGACTTGCCCACGGCCGGCCTGGCCGCGACGATCCACAGCTGGCCGCCGTGCAGGCCGTTGGTCAGCTCGTCGAGGTCGACGAAACCGGTGGGCACCCCGGTCAGCGAACCGTCATGCCCCTGGATGGACTCGATCTCCTCCAGCGCCGGGTTGAGCAGCTCCCCCAGCGGCAGGTAGTCCTCGTTCGTCCGGCGCTCGGTCACCTCGTATACGGCCGCCTGGGCGCGGTCGACGACGTCGCTGACGTCCGGAGCCGCGCCGTAGGCGAGCTGCACGATGCGGGTGCCGGCCTCCGCGAGGCGGCGCAGGACCGCCTTCTCCGCGACGATACGGGCGTAGTACCCGGCGTTGGCCGCGGTGGGCACGCTCGAGATGAGGGTGTGCATGTAGGCCGGACCGCCCACCCGCTCGAGCAGATCGCGGCGGCCGAGCTCGGCGGCGACGCTGATGACGTCCGCAGGCTCCCCCCGGCCGTAGAGATCGCCGATGACCTCGTACACGAGGCCGTGCGCGGGACGGTAGAAGTCACCCGTCTGCAGAACCTCGACGACGTCGGCGATGGCGTCTTTCGACAGCAGCATGCCGCCGAGCACGCTCTGCTCGGCGGGCAGGTCGTGCGGAGGAGTCCGGTCGAACTCCGTACTCCCACCGGAACCACGCGAGATCTCGGTGACGCTCACGACGCACCCTCCCGGGACTCCCGTAGACCCGCATTCGAACGTATGTTCGTACAGATCGGAATCGCTGTCAACGGACCGCTCCGCCCCCGGTCAGCCGGGAGCTCCCAGCAGGGACCGGGCGGGCGGCCTCCGGTGAGCCTCTCGCCGGGCGCCGCCCGCGTCACCGAAGGAGACCTGGCCCGATCAGGCTAGAAGTACCTTCCTCAGTCTGGAGGGTCCGACCTTACGGACCGGCGGGCACCCCCACCAAAAAGTTATCCACAGGCCCTTGTGGAAAAGCTGTGGGCAACCGGCCGGAACCTGGGGAGGACATCGGGACGGAAACCGGAAACCTGTGGACACCCGAGACCACAGCCTCGACGAAACCCAGCTGGCAGGCGCCCGCATCGCGAGTGCCCTGTGGATAAGAAAAAGTTTCGGATCTGCTCGTCGCCCCTTGCCCCACGCACAACGAACTCCCCTGGCCGGCCGCCTGAGACGGTCGGCCAGGGGAGCCGGTACAGCGAGCGCGGCGGTACAGCGGGAGAAACGGCGGACGCCGCCGTCAGACCCGCCCGGCCTCGGGCCCATCCGGCCGCGATCAGGCCCGCCCAGCCCTGGTCAGGCCTGCGTGACCTGGAGCTTCACGGTCGCGGTCACCTCGGGGTGCAGATGCACGGCGACGGTGTAGGCGCCCAGGGACTTGATCGGCGTGGTGAGCTCGACACGGCGCCGGTCGAGCTCGGGGCCACCCGCGGCGGTCACCGCCTCCACCACGTCGGCCGCCGTTACGGAACCGAACAGGCGGCCTTCCTTGCCCGCCCGGCTGGTCAGCTCGACCTTGAGGCCACCGAGCTGACCGGCGATCTCCTGAGCGTGCCCGAGATCGCGGACCGCGCGGGCCGACCGGGCCCGCTTGATCTGCTCGACCTGACGCTCCGCGCCCTTGGTCGCGAGGATCGCGTACCGGCGGGGCACGAGGTAGTTGCGCCCGTACCCGTTCGCGACCTCCACGATGTCACCCGGGCTACCGAGACCGGGGACCTCCTGGGTCAGGATGAGCTTCATCACCACCCCCTACCGGGCCGAGGCGGTGTAGGGCAGCAGCGCCATCTCGCGGCTGTTCTTCACCGCCGTCGCCACGTCGCGCTGGTGCTGGCTGCAGTTACCGCTCACCCGACGGGCCCGGATCTTGCCCCGGTCGGAGATGTACTTGCGCAGCAGCGAAGTGTCCTTGAAGTCGATGTAGTCGACCTTGTCCTTGCAGAAAACGCAAACCTTCTTCTTGGGCTTGCGCACGGCCGCCTTGGCCATGGGTGTGCTCCTACCTCGTTGTGTCGTTCGCGAGGACGACGACCGGCCGCTCAAAACGGTGGCTCGTCGGAGTAGCCGCCGGCCGGTTGCGACCAGGGGTCATCGATGGGTGCTCCACCACTACCGCCGCCGTAGCTGCCGGCCGGAGCGCCCGCGGGAACACCGGCGGGGGCGCCGGGGGGGGCGCCGTAGCCGCCTCCGCCACCGCCCCCGTAACTGCTGCCACCACCGCCGCGCGCGGCCTTGACGACCTTGGCGGTGGCGTAGCGCAGGCTCGGGCCGATCTCGTCGACATCGAGCTCGATCACGGTACGCTTCTCACCCTCGCGGGTCTCGAACGACCGCTGCTTGAGGCGGCCGGTGACGATGACCCGAGCGCCCTTCTGCAGCGACTCGGCGACGTGCTCCGCCGCCTGGCGCCAGATGGAGCAGCGCAGGAACAGCGCCTCGCCGTCCTTCCACTCGTTGGTCTGGCGGTCGAGGGTGCGCGGCGTGGAGGCGACGGTGAAGCTGGCGACCGCGGCACCGTTCGGGGTGAACCTCAGTTCGGGGTCGTTGGCTAGGTTGCCGACGACAGTGATGACGGTTTCACCAGCCATGGGCACTCTCCCGGAGATCGGCGGCCCACGACGGCACGGGGACTGCCGTCGCCGCGGACCGGATCACGCCGCCGCCCGGCGGCTCTGACGTGGCTTCTTCGGCTCTGGAAGCCGGATGACCTTGGTGCGGATGACCGACTCATTGAGGACGAGCTGACGGTCGAGCTCGGCGACGACGTCGGGCTCCGCATGCAGGTCGATGACGGCGTAGATGCCTTCGTAACTCTTGGCGATCTCGTAGGCGAGCCGGCGCCGGCCCCAGACATCGACCTTCTCCACCACGCCGCCGCCCTGACGGACGACACCGAGGTACTGGTCGAGAGAGGGCGCGACGGTGCGTTCCTCGAGGTCAGCATCGAGGATCACCATGAGCTCATAATGACGTGCCAAGACTGAACCCACCTCCTGTGGACTCTGGCGGCCACGGATCTTCCGCGGCAGGAGGGACCGCGACCGGAACCTGTGCCGTCTCGAACGTGCTCGACGCGATGGATCCGAGAGGGGACCGCCCGTCAGCACATCCGGACGATCATCAGTGCACGAGGGCCACCCGGAAGCGCACCGACCAATCATGACGAGTGGTCGGCCTGGACCAGCGGATGGACACACGTACGCCGGCGCACGGTATGTCCAGCCGAGCTTACTCGATTCCTCCGGGGGCCCTGGCGGCCCCGACCACGAGAACCACGCGAAGCCACGCCGTGAACACCCCGGCGAGGCAGACGAGGTTCACCGTGATCAGGAGGCCACGCATGTGCCGGGAGGGGGAGGGGTCCGCGAGGGCGAACACAAGCGCCGCGAGCGCCGCGGCGACCGCGACCACCGCGAGCATGCGGGCAGCCGGCCGCGGACCGACGCGCCCGGACCCGGAACCGCCGTGGCCGCCCGGGGAAGAGTCGTGGCCGTCCCCGGACGGGTCGCCGCCGACGTCCCCGGTGCCGGGCTGACCCGGCTGGGCATCCTGCATGTCCACAGCATCGCCTCCCGTAGTCCCAAACGCCGAAGGCGAGGTGACGGAAACCCCGCACGGCGCCCCATGCC
>NZ_CDWWEW010000040.1:0-16431 GCF_977966315.1 Frankia sp. CeRuru1 | reverse complement strand
GCGCCCCATGCCAGGGGCTCCCGCACGGCGCCAAAGGCGCCGCCCAACCTCGACGGCTCCCCCAGGAACCTCGCCGAAGGCGAGGTGACGGAAACCCCGCACGGCGCCCCATGCCAGGGGCCCCCGCACTGCGCCGAAGGCGCCGCCCAACCTCGACGGCTCCCCCAGGAACCTCGCCGAAGGCGAGGTGACGGAAACCCCGCACGGCGCCCCATGCCAGGGGCCCCCGCACTGCGCCGAAGGCGCCGTGCGGGGAAAGGCTAGTCCACCCACTGCCCCTGCGTGAAGGCGACGACCAGGGCTGCCATGATCGGTGTACAGATACAGAGATATACCGACTGTACCCAGCTCTGCCGCGCGGCGGCTCGCGCGAGCATCAGATACAACGGAAAGGCCACCAGAATTCCACGGATTCCCGATGCATAATAATTCGTGCAGGCCATTATCGCGGTCATCACGCCGAGGAAAGTCGCCTCACCCCACCGTCTCCCGGCCAGCAGGATGATGGTCAGCAGCACCCCGACGACCACCGCGAGCAGTTCCCCGCGCCAGAACCAGACGAAGGTCGACGCACCGTTGCCATCCGTGGCCGATGCCCAGGTGGCGGCCCAGCCCGACCAGGGCCAGTCGAGGCCTCGGTGCCAGCCGTCCCGCATCGCGTCCGTGTAGGAGCCCCAGCCCCCGGTGCGAATCCTGAGATAGCCCAGATAGGCGAGGACGGGGATGGGTGGAAGCCCCAGCGACAACGCCGGCCAGGCGAACACCGGGAGGCCGGCGGAGCGCCGGCTCGCGACGTACTGCACGGCCAATGCGATCCCGAAGGGAATACCGCTGATCCTGGCGGATGCTGCCCCGGCGCCCAGCAGGCCGGCCAACCACCAGCGGCGGCGGCGTGCCGCCAGCCAGGACGCCGTAGCGAACCCGAGGAAGATACCCTCCGAGTAGGCGGCGAACAGGAACACCGCGTAGGGGAAGCAGATAAGGCTGAGGACGGCGAACCGCGCCGCGGGCTTGCCGACCTCGTCCGCGGCCAACCGCCACAGCGCGGCGACCGCGACCGCACCGGCGAGGAACGACACGACCAGACCCGCGACGATCCAGTCCGGAACGACGATATGGACGATCCGCATCGCGATCGGGAGGCCGGGAAAGTCGACTTCTGTCCGGTCCGAGTAGGCGGGGGAGAGATAGCCGTACCGGGCGACCTTCGTGAACAGGCCGACATCCCACCGGTCCCAGAGCGTGCGCAGGCCGGGAGCGTTTCGCGCCGGCGCCGAGGTAAGGGCCCGCGCGGCAGCGAGCGCCAGCAAGGCGACCGCGACCCGGCTCCCGAACCAGATCGGCAGCGTGGCCCGGACCGGCTCCGGCAGCCGGGCCCAGGCCGCTCGGACCATCCCCGGCCCGGTCGGATCATGCACCGCCAGGCCCGGCCCCGTCGGCGCTGCCGGCGGCCGGGCCACCGTCCGGCTTACCGGTGGCCGCCGCCACCCACGCCGGCCGGCCGCCGCGGGCATCGGGGGCATGGTCCAGCACCCCGCCCGCAGGGTCGTCGACGGCGTCCGGATCGCCGGCGGCAGCAGAGCCGACCGCGACACGCGGATCACCCGGGTACGCCATTCCGCCGGTCCGCACGATGTCGGTATGCGGATGCAGGATCTCCCGGACGACGAATCCGGCCAGGACGAGCAGCACCAGGTCGCGCAGGGCCACCGCGCCGACGAACCATCCCCGGTCGATGCCCTGACGACCATGCGTGTCGTTGTAGATGAAGTGCATGAATCGGGTGAACAGGACCCACGCCTCGCAGGCCTGCCACAGCAAGAACAGCCGCCATCGGGGCCGAGCCAGTGCCGCCAGCGGTAGCAGCCAGATCGTGTACTGGGGTGAGAAGACCTTGTTGGTCAGCAGGAAGGCGACGACGAGCAGGAACAGCACCTGCGGCAGGCGGGGCCGGCGCGGTGCGAGCCAAGTGAGCAACCCGATGGCGATCACCGAGACCAGCAGGGCCGCCCCAGTGATGATGTTCAATGTGGAGATGGGCAGGCCGTTGTCCCGCAGGCCCTGCAGGATCATCGGAAGGGCGACGACGATCGTCACCCAGCCGGCCGCGGCCGCCACGATGACCAGCCGGCGCGCATCGGGCCGATGATGGATCGCGGCCGCCGCCACCGCGACGAGGACGACGGCGGTGAACGCGGAGACCACCAGGTGCAGCGCTCCGAACCAGGCCGGGTCGTAGCGGCCGGCAAGCCAGGTCGCGCCGAACGCCAGCGAGTCCCAGTCGGCGCCGCGGTCGGAGTTCAGGTCGAAAAACCGGGCGATGGCGTTGCGGGCCTCGTCCGGACCACCACCGACCAGTCGGGTCCAGTCACCACCTCGCCAGAAGGTCGACCAGATGCTGTCGCCGACGCGGGCGTTCTCCGCGTTGAAGTAGCCGGCGGTCAGCCACAGCGGGACGATGACCACCAGCACCGTCACCGCCGCCGCACAGACGGTCCGGGCCAGTTCGCGCAGCCTCCCGGCCCGAAGACAGAGGAAGGCCAACCCGAGCAGGAACAGGGCCGGATAGAGCTTCGTGAGGATGCCGAGCCCGATCAGCATCCCGGCGAGCTTCGGAGCCCGCCTGGACCAGGCGAGCAGGCCGCCTGCCGAGAACGCCACCGCAATGATGTCCCAGTTCGTCAGCAGATGCAGCACGAGGGTCGGCGCCAGCGCGAACAGAGCGGCGTCCCAGATCCGCCTCAATCCGGCCGTCAGCGCCGTGCAGCACACCGCGACCGAGGCCACGATCAGGAACAGCAGGGCGGTGAGGTCGTAGAAGACGGCCGACCGCATGTCCATCGTGTAGTGGTCGAAGACACGCTCACCGTTCTCCTCCCGGTAGACCGCCCGCGGTCCGTCCGCGAGACCGGCCGGCCAGGCGACAAGCTGCATGGTGGCGCCGATCAACGGCGGGTATTCCGTCGGGTAGTCCAGATAGGGGATCTTCCCGTCGACCAGCCCCTCCTGGCTGTACAGCGCGACGATGTCGGAGTAGCACAACGCCGTGTACTGGTGCTCATGCGTCCAGTTCCGGGTATCCCGGCAACTGATCTTCTGGGTATAGCCGAGGACCCCAGCCACGATGACCATCGCCATCAGCACCCGCAGCGGGGTCAGCCAACCACGCCGGTCGGGCACGACCGCGTGCTCACCCGGCGGCCCACCAATGAGCTGGCTTGCCCCCGCGACGACCGGGTCCTCCCGGGCCGGGCTGACGCGGACGGGGGACGCCGGGGACAGGGCCATGCCCGTCATTCTCGCCCCATGACAGCCCATGACAGCACTGAACTCGACCTCCCGGTCAACTGAACGGGTCGGAGAAGATCCCCGTCTGTCGAGCTGGCCGGCCCTGCTGGCCGGCACCCTGCTGACCACTGCCGTTGCCATTGCCGTCGCCGTTGCCGTTGCCACTGGGGTTCAGGAGATCGCCCAGGTTGAGCCCGGTATCGCCGGGCTGGCTCGATGGGGCGCTCGGCGCCGGGGTGGGTGTGGGAGTCGGCTCGGGCTCGTTATCCTGCACGAGGCCACCGAAGGCCGGCGAATCGAACTTCGACGGCGACACCCCCGTCAGCGCGGCGTCCATGAACGCCTTCCACACCTTGGCCGGGTAGTTACCTCCGTAGACGCCCTTGTCGGCACCGGGAATGCCCTTCAACACGTCCTGCTCGGTGCCCTTGCCCCGGAACATGTTCACGCAGGACGCGATTTCCCTGGTGTATCCGCAGAACCAGGCCGACCGGAAGTTGCTCGACGTCCCGGTCTTGCCGGCGGCCTCGCGCCCGCCATCCAGCCGGGCCCGCTTCCCGGTGCCGCTCGGATCCGTCAGCACGCTCTGCAGGGCGTACGTGGCGTCGCGGGCCACCGCGGCCGGGATGACCTGCTTCGCATCCGGGGTACCCGAGTAGATCACCTGCCCCTTGCCGTCGAGCACCTTGTCGACGATGTGCGGCGTGGCCCGCACTCCGTTGCCGGCGAGGGTCGCGTAGACCGCGGTCATGTCCACCGCGCGCACGTCGTCCTGGCCCAGGGTGATACCCGCCTCGTTGCGAAGCTGAGTGCTGGTCGGGATGCCAAGGTCGCGCGCGGTCTTGACGATGTTCGAGACGCCGATGTTCTGCCCCAACGGTACGTACACCGTGTTGATGGAGCCCGCCGTCGCCTCGATGAGATCCTTGTACCCGAGATCACCCGGCTCGCCCTCGTCGTTGCTGACCACGTAGTTCCCCGGCAGCGTGATCTTGGCGGGAGCGGCGAAGGTCGACTTGAGGTTGATGTTCTGGCGCAGCGCCGCGACCAAGGTGATCGTCTTGAAGGTGGAGGCGGACTGCACCCGCGCCCCTGACACGTTGTCGACGTACTGCTCGTGGCCCTGTGCGTCCTTGCCGTAGAGCGACCCACCGTACCAGGCGAGGATCCTGCCGGTCCCGGGTTCTACCGCGGTGAGCCCGGTACGCAGATCCGGCACTGCGGCGTACGCCGGGCCCAGCACGTCGCTCACCGCCTGGAAGGCCTTGAACTGCCGCCCCTTGTCGATCGTGGTCGTGATGCGCAGTCCACCGCGGTTGATCTGGTCCTCGGTGATCTTCCCGACGGTCGTAAGCTCACGTTTGACCTGGTTGCGGATGTACGCGATCTGATCGGACGAGGCGGCGGCGTCCTCCGCCTTCGCGGCCACGGGTGGGGGGCTCTGCTGGGCGAGTTCCGGCGGAGCCCAGCCCTCGGCAACCATCGTCGCGACCACGTCGTGCCAGCGGTTCGCCGCCGGACCCGGGTTCTTGGCCGGGTCGAGGTAGTTGGGTGATCGGATCAGGCCCGCGATGACCGCCCCCTGAGCGGGGGTGAGTTTGGCCGCCGAGGTGTTGAAGTAGGCCTTCGCCGCCGCTTCGATACCGTAGGCGCCCCGGCCGAAGTAGATCGTATTCAGGTAGAACTCCAGGATCTGTCCCTTGGAGTACTTCTGGCCCAGCTTCACCGCGAGCACGATCTCGCGCATCTTGCGGGTGAAGGTCCGCTCCTGCGACAGGTACGCGTTCTTGGCGTACTGCTGGGTGATGGTCGAACCACCCTGCAGCTCCCCGCCGGTGAGGTTCACGTAGAGCGCCCGGGCGATGCCCTTGGGAGAGATACCGGGTTCGTGATAGAAGTTCTTGTCCTCGGCCGCGAGCACCGCGTGCTGCAGGTCCATGGACACTTCGGCGAGCGGCACGTCGGTGCGGTTCACGGTGCCGATCCGGGCAAGCTCCTCACCGTTGTCCTGATGCGAGCCGGCCGGCGGTCCGTAGAAGATGATCGACGTCTGGTCGGTTTTCACCTCGGCAGGCAGCGGGACCTGGGTCGCCGCGTAGATGACGCCGATGCCGGCGACGAACAGGAGAAGGCCGGAGAAGAAGCCGGCGAAGACCAGACGGCGCATCCAGCGCGGGCGCTGTCGCCACCACATCGGGCCGTGTCGCCCCTGGCCCGGCCGGGGGGCCTTCCCGTTGCGGCGCCCGGTTCCTCCCGGCCCGCCCGGGGCACCCATCTCCGCCCGGGAGGATCGGCCTGGTCCAGCCCGGCCTGGACCGGTCCGGCGGGGCTCGATCCGATCCGCACCCGGTCGCCCACCCGCCATCCGGCGGGTAGCGGCCGATCCACCTCCCTCCCGTGCCCGGGTCCGGACGGCCATCAGCTCGGTAGCGCGGGTGAGGTCGCGCCGACCGGCCACCTGCCGAGCGGGCGTCACCTCGGTCATGCGGTCGCGGTCCGACACCCCGTTGCGGCGGCCGTTCCGGGAGTCCCGCTCCGGCGTCACCTTGTGGTAGATGGTGGCGTCCACGGTGCGTTCCCGGACATCGACCCGCCGTAGGGCCTCCTGGTCGACGGTGTCGTACAGGGTGTTGACCTCGGCGGCCGGCCGGTCCGGCCCACGGTCGGGGACGCCACGGTCAGAGGCGGTCCGATCGGAGAACCCACGGCCGGGAACCCGCCTGGTGGGGGCCGCCCGACCGGATGGCGCGCCGCCTCCTCGGCGACGACCGGTCGCCTCGCCAACGGGCATGCCGGGACGACCACTGGACGGTTCACGGCCGGGCACGTCGGACTTCCCGACGCCGCGGTCCGGCACCCACCCCCCGGCGGCGGGACCGGCACCCCGACCGGTCCTACCATCCGGCGGCATGTTCGTCCTCGCCGCGGCGGGGGGAGCCGCGGGTGGCACGAGAGCGGTGCGCTCCCCTCGCCCGCCGGTGGGCCGGCCCGCTGGCGGCACCAGCCGGCGTCCCTGGACGTGGCCTGCCTGGGCCTGGCCTGCCTGGGCCTGCTCCGGCCGCCGGGCGCAGTCCGGGGGTACCCGGTCCGCGGTTACCCGGGACTGGCCGTCCGGGTTAGGCCATGCTCGGTCAGGTACAGGACCACCCCGACTAGAGCCCTGATCGTAGGGAGAGCTCACCAACCGCTCCATCCGTCGCCGCGGGACTCCCCGGTACCCGGACCGCCGCAGGAGACGGGCCGGCGCCCCCAACCATCACCGGAGGTCCGATTTCCACAGGATCCACAGGATCCACAGAACCGGCCCGTCTCGGCCCGGACCATGCACGATCCCGGCGACCACCGGTCCACCATCGGACCGGGGCCGACCACGTGATGTTCGCTCACTCGCCGCATTCACCCGACGAGGCTGTGACGAGGTCAGCCCATGGCGGATGCCACGCCAGGACCTGCCATGAGACCCACATGGCAGACCAGGATCTCACGCCGGATTCCGCCCCCTCGCGCAGGGCGTCCTTCGCGCCTCTCGGGGACGACCAGCCGTCAGCGGTCCGCGGTCCGCCGCCGGGCCTGCTTCTTCGCCTTCGGCTCCCCCGTCCCGATCACATAAGAAGTGACCAGGTGGTTCCAGCCGCAGGGCGGACACACCTCCACCACATAGACCTGCAGCTCGCTGTACCTCGATGCGAGCATGGGGAGCTCCCTGGTGATGCGGGCCCGGCCGGAGCTCTCCCCGAGCTCGTCGCCGTAGGCGTAGGTGACATGGATGAGTGGATCGCCGCCTCGGCAGACCGGACATCGCTTCGTGGTCCGCTCACCGTGGTACCTGGCCGCCCGCAGCAGATAAGGATGCGCGTCACAGGCATCCAACGGCGAGATTCTGCCCGCGAAGAGATCCGCCAGCGTCGCCCGGCGGGCGAGCGCGTAGTCGATGACCGACCGCGGACGCATGCCAGCAACGGTACGCCGGAGTCGGCTTCCAGACAGACGGTCCAGACAGCCGGTCCGGACAGCCGGTCCGGACAGCCGCCAAACCGTCTCCCGCCTCACATCCCGGCTGTGAGCCGGATGACAGTGTGAGCCCGCCCGCACCGGGATCTGGCCGCGCGGGATGGTCTCCGGCCACCGACGGGACCGTCGGACAGCGTCCGCCCCGGGCGGCCACCGGCCCCTTCCGGGGCGCGGATCTCGGCCGATTATCCCCTGGCAGCCGGGGTTTTCCACGCTCCACAGGCTCGGGGAACACCCTCGCCAGGGCGCGACGCCCGTTCGGCGGCCGGTGGGTCCATCGATGGTCCGGCCGGGGTCGGGATGCACCAGCAGAGCGCCTATCTGTCATCTCCCGGTCGCTGACTGGTCATTCCTGGTTGCGGTACTCGTCCCGCGACGCCTATCCTCGATGTATCGCTTCGATATGTCGAGACGATCGTTCCGCGAGCCGTGGCGGCCAGCCACCACGGCTCGCGGAACGACCGGCGGCGCGTCGCGGGGCATCACGGTCGAGGAGGGGTGGATCATGCTGGAGCTGGCGGTCCTCGCCCTGCTCTCCGAGAGCCCTATGCACGGCTATGAACTGCGCAAACGGCTCGCGGCGCTGCTCGGCGCGTTCCACCGGTTCAGCTACGGCTCGCTCTATCCCTGTCTGCGTCGTCTCGCGTCCGCCGGATACGTCACCGCGGACGACGTCAGCGCCGCGGGCCGTCTCGGCGGGCGCAGCCGGGTCGTCTACACCCTGACGGGCGAGGGCAAGGAGAAGCTCGCGGACCTGCTGGGCGAGGGCGGACCGTCGTCCTGGGAAGACGAGATGTTCGGCGTGCGCTTCGTCTTCTTCTCGAAGACGGACGCCGCTGTCCGCCTCCGCATCCTCGAAGGTCGCCGCGGGCGGCTCGAGGAGCGCCGGGAGAAGGTTCGGTCGGCCCTGACCCGGACCGTCGAGCGTTTCGACTCCTACACACTCGAGTTGCAGCGCCACGGCCTGGAATCGGTCGAACGTGAGGTCCGCTGGCTGAACGAGCTGATCGAGACCGAACGCGCCGGCACCCCCACCGGCACCCAGGGACCACAGTTGTCCACAGGATCCACAGGTTTGTCCACAAACCCGTCCACAGGATCCGTGCAGCCGGGGGCACCCGTCGTCGGACCGGCCCGCCCAAGCGGGCCGGGAAGCCCTCCGGCGCAGGCGGACCGCCAGGCCGACCCGCGCGCGCGGGAGGGCGGCACACCTGCCGACGGCGACGCGCACCTGAATGTAAACGTGAACAGGCGTGGCCGGAGCAGGCATGCCCCGCGGACAGCCGGCCAGGACCCCGACGGCCAGGACCCCGACCGCGAGGTCCCGACCACCCGATGAACGTCATCCCGTAGCGGGTCCCTGTTCCCGACCAGCATGATCGGGAATGCCGCGGCGGAGCTGTATGCCCCAGATGACCCATTTCCACGAAGATCTCAGCTAAGGAGCAGACCGTCATGGGCTCGGTACGTGTCGCCATTGTCGGCGTGGGCAACTGCGCTGCCTCGCTGGTCCAGGGGATTGAGTACTACCGCGATGCCGACCCGTCGGCCCAGGTCCCCGGGCTGATGCACGTGCGGCTGGGCGAGTACCACGTCTCGGACCTGACATTCGTCGCCGCGTTCGACGTGGACGCGAAGAAGGTCGGCCGCGACCTCTCCGAGGCCATCGTCGCCAGCGAGAACAACACCATCAAGATCGCTGATGTCCCGCCGCTCGGGGTCACCGTCGCCCGCGGGCACACTCTCGACGGCCTCGGCCGCTACTACCGGGAGACCATCGAGGAGTCGGACGAGCAGCCGGTCGACGTCGTCGCGACCCTGCGGGAGACCCGTGCCGACGTGCTCGTCTGCTACTTGCCGGTCGGTTCCGAGGACGCCGCGAAGTTCTACGCCCAGTGCGCCATCGACGCCGGCGTCGCCTTCATCAACTGCCTGCCGGTGTTCATCGCCGGGGTGCCCGAGTGGGCGGAGAAGTTCCGCGCGGCCGGCGTGCCGATCGTCGGCGACGACATCAAGTCACAGGTCGGCGCGACCATCACCCACCGGGTTCTGGCGAAGCTCTTCGAGGACCGCGGCGTGATCCTGGATCGGACCATGCAGCTCAACGTCGGCGGCAACATGGACTTCAAGAACATGTTGGAACGCGAGCGGCTGGAGTCCAAGAAGATCTCCAAGACGCAGGCCGTGACCTCCCAGGTCTCTCACGACCTCGGCAGGGACAACGTGCACATCGGGCCGTCGGACTACGTCGCCTGGCTAGACGACCGCAAGTGGGCCTATGTCCGCCTTGAGGGACGTGCCTTCGGCGACGTGCCGCTGAACCTCGAGTACAAGCTTGAGGTGTGGGACTCCCCCAACAGCGCCGGGGTGGTCATCGACGCGGTGCGCTGCGCCAAGATCGCGCTCGACCGGGGCATCGGCGGCCCGGTCCTCTCCGCCTCCTCCTATTTCATGAAGTCCCCGCCGGAGCAGTACCGCGACAACGAGGCCCGGGACAGGGTGGAGGCATTCATCCGCGACGAGGGCTGATCGAGGGCTGATTTCTCGTCGTCCTCATCTTTCTCGTCGGGTCCTCCTCGTCGGATCGGCCGGCCAGCGGACCCGGTCGGAAACACAGGTGTCCGGCAGCCCGGAGGGGGCGGCCGGACCTTGTGCCCGGAGTCGATCAGTCTGGTCCTAGGCTGACGACGTGGCCCGGGCGGAGAACCTTCGTGAGCTGCTGCACGGCCGTGGGTTCCGGATGCTCTACGCATCCAGACTCACCTCCCAGGCCGCCGACGGCGTCTTCCAGGCGAGCCTCGTCAGCTATGTGCTGTTCTCCCCCGAACGGGCGACCTCGGCGGCGGCCCTGGCCGCGTCACTCGCGATCGTCGTGCTGCCGTTCAGCGTCATCGGACCCTTCGCCGGCATCGTGCTCGATCGCGTGTCCCGCCAGCGGGTTCTGGTGGTCTGCTCACTCGTCCGGATGCTGTTGATGGGCATCCTGGTCGCTCTGATCGCCACCGGCCGGACGGGCGTCGACTTCTACGCGGTGGCACTGGCGTCGGTGAGCATGAACCGCTTCGTGCTGGCGGCGCTGTCCGCCGGGCTCCCGGTCGTGGTCGGCCTCGACCGGCTCGTCACGGCGAACGCCCTGTCCGTCACCTCCGGCACCGTCGCGACGCTCGCCGGAGCCGGTGTCGGCAGCGGACTGCGCGGGCTGATCGGCGGCGAGGACGGGACGGTGGCGTTCGTCGCCGGTCTGGCAGCTTTCACCTACCTTGTGGCCGCCGTCACCGCGGCGCGGGCGGGGCGGAGCGACTTCGGTCCGCTGGAGACGGTGGCCTGGCAGGGCGCCTGGGCGCAGACCACCCAGGTCGTCGCCGACATGCTTGACGGCGCCCGCTATCTGGTGAACCACGGGCCGGCCCGGCGGGCGCTCGCCGCCCTCACCACCTCGCGAGCCGCCTACGGCCTGATCCTCGTGATGACGGTGTTGCTGTATCGCAACTACTTCACCGGCCCGGAAGGCGGGCTCGCGGGGCTCGCCGCCGTCGTTGCCGCCAGTGGGGCCGGCACGGTCGGCGCCGCGGTCGCGACTCCCCACGTCACGGGGCGCATGCCGAAGTCGAGCTGGATCGCCCTCGTCCTGGTACTCGGCGGGGTTGTCGAGGTCGCGCTCGGGCTGCCCTTTTCCTCGACGCTGTTCATCGTCGCGGCAGCATTGCTCGGGTTTTCCGCACAGGCCAGCAAGATCTGCGTGGATACCATCGTGCAGGAGGAGACCGACGACGCCTACCGCGGTCGCGCCTTCTCGCTCTACGACCTGCTGTTCAACGTCGCCTTCGTGGCCGCCGCGGCGGTGGCCGCCGTGGTCCTGCCGGACGAGGGCCGGTCCGTTCCGGTGGTCCTAGTGGCCGGGGCCGGCTACGCGCTCGCCGGGATCCTGTACTACCGGGCCGCCCGCCGCCATCCGGAAGACCGGATCATCCGTCACATCGGCGACCCCAGATCGGCACGGTCGGCCGACCACCCTGGCCCGGACGGCCGGCCCGGCCCGGACGGCCAGCCCAGGCCGGTCACCCCCGCCGAGGCGTGAGCTCACCGGGAACGGGCGCCTCACCGGGAACGGGCGCCTCACCGGGAACGGGCACCTCGTGCTCCCGGGCCCACCGGAACAGCTCGGCCTCGGCGGCCTCCCGGCCGACGATCCCGTGCTCGAAGCGGAACTCCAGCATGTGCGACCGGGCCTGACCCACCAACCGGGACGGTGACAGCCCCAGCAGCGCCATGATGTCGTCCCCGGAAAGCTCCGGCCGGATCGCGGCGATCTCCTCGCGCGCGGCGAGCTCGGCGATCCGCTCCTCGAGCGAGTCGTACGTCCGGGACAACGCCGCGGCCTTGCGCCGGTTGCGGGTCGTGCAATCCGAGCGGACCAGCTTGTGCAGCCGGGAGAGCTGGGGACCCGCGTCGTGCACGTAGCGGCGTACGGCGGCGTCGGTCCACTCGCCCGCCCCGTAGCCGTGGAAGCGCAGGTGCAGGTAGACGAGCCGGCAGACCGCGTCGGTCACGTCCTTGGGGAAGTGCAGCGCCGCGAGCCGACGGCGGGTCAGGTCCCGGCCGACGACCTCATGGTGGTGGAAGGACACCCGCCCGCCCGCCATGTGCCGACGGGTCCGCGGCTTGCCGATGTCATGCAGCAGCGCGGCCCAGCGCAGCACCTCGTCCGGTTCCCCCGGCTCCTCCAGGATCATCGCCTGACGCAGCACCGTCATGGTGTGGGCGTAGACGTCCTTGTGCTGGTGGTGCTCGTCGATCTCCATCCGCATGGCGGACACCTCAGGCAGCACGATGTCGGCGATCCCGACCTCGACCAACCGCTCCAGACCGGCGACCGGGTCGGGAGCCAGCATGAGCTTGCGCAGTTCGTCGCGGACCCGCTCGGGGGAGACGATCGCGAGCCGATCGGCCCGCGAGCGCATCGCCGCGACCAGCTCGGGTACCGGGGTGAGGCCCAGGGCCGCCTCGAACCTGGCGGCCCGCAGGAGGCGCAGCGGGTCGTCGTCGAACGACGCCTCGGGGCTTGCGGGGGTACGCAGCACGCCGCGGGCGAGATCTGTCATCCCGCCGAACAGGTCGACGAAGTCATGGCCGGGCACGGACACCGCCATCGCATTCACGGTGAAGTCCCGCCGGGACAGGTCCGCCTCCAGGCTGTCGCCGTAGGTCACGGCGGGGTTGCGGGACTGCCGGTCGTACGCCTCGCTACGGTAGGTGGTGATCTCGAACCGGACACCGTGCCGAGCGAGCCCGACCGTGCCGAAGGCGATTCCGGCCTCCCAGGTCGCCTCCGCCCATCCTCGGGTGATCTCCAGAACCCGCTCGGGGCGAGCATCCGTGGCGAAGTCGAGATCGGCTGGTGCGGCCCCGGACACGGCGGACGCCGGCCGGCCGAGCAGGGCGTCCCGTACCGAACCACCGACGAGGTGAAGGAGGTGACCGTTCGCGGTGAAGACGCGACCGAGCTCATCGGCGGCCGGCGGCACCCTCAGCAGCTCACTCACCACCCGTTCGGCCGAGTCTCGCGGATTGTCCAGACTGATCACTGACACACCTTCAGGTTACGGCCTCACCGCCCATGATCCGGTACGTGGATCCAAAACAATGATCATGATTTCTCGGCGTCCGCCCGGGAAGGGCCCAGCGGAATCAAGCCGTAACCCCGGCGTCCCGGACAGGCGGGCCGGCTGGTCGCCGGGGGACTCGTACGATCAACCCATGCCGCCGCCGATCTCCACCACCGGTCGCGCGCCGTTGCGCCGGGCGGCGATACTCGCGGCGCTAGCCCTGTTCGCCGTGGCCGTGCCCGGGTTCTGCGCGGCTTCGGCCTCGGCTTCGGCCTCGGCTTCGACCCCCGCGCCGGCCGGGGGAGTCCTCGTCGAACCGGTTACCCACCACAGTTCATCCACGGGAACACCACGGTCTTCCACATCTTCATCCACCGACAAATCAGATAATTCGCTATCTATCACTCCGGGTGGCACGGCAGCCAGACCCGGCGGTCCGCCGAATCCGGTGACGATCGATCTGGATGAGGTGAGTCCCCCCACCCCGGGGGGCTCGACCATGCTCTCCGTCAGCGGCCAGCTCATCACCACGGTCGGGGAGCCGCTGGCCCACCTCTCCATGAGCCTGTGGATCGGCGCCAGGGTGACCTCACGCGGGCAGCTGGCCACTCTGACCGATGACCCGGCCGCGGCGAGAACACGCAGCTACCGCCAGGTGGTCCTCGCGAACGGCGACGGCACCCAACCGCTGGCCGCCCCGCCCACCCAGGGTGCCGCGCCCGTGCCCTTCCGGATCGCCGCCGATCGCGCCGCGCTGGACCTGCCGCCGAGCCTGGGGGTGTACCCGGTCCAGCTACGGGTCACCGGCTCCGTCGGGGGCCGCGCCGTGGCACCGATCGGCGCGGCCTACACCTTCCTGGTCTGGGCGCCGAACCCACAGCAGCCGAGGACACCGGTCGCCGCGGTCCTGCCGATCGCAGATCAGCCGCGCCTGCGCTCGGACGGCCGGCTGACCGACAACGCGCTCGCGGACGAGGTGAAGCCGGGCGGCCGGCTGTCCCGGCTACTGACCGCCGCCACGCCGCCGGTCACGCTCGCCGTCGATCCGACCCTGGTGCAGGCGCTGACCATCATGGCGCAGCCGGGCGGCTACGACTACGCCACCCCGGGCGGGCCCGTTCATGCGCAGACGGACGCCAACGCCGCCCTTTTCCTCTCCGACATCGTGCGCTTCGCCGAGCAGGGAGGCGTGGTGTTCGCACTGCCCTACGGAGATGCCGATCTGACCGCGCTCGTCCGCGCCCGGAAGCTGGACACGGTGAAGTACGCCGTCAAGACTGGCGAAGTTGTGCTGGCCCACCTGTTGGGGCGTGACCCCCTGCAGAAGGGCACCATCGCCTATCCCGCCGACGGGTCGGCGGACGCCACCACCGTGGACATACTGCGCCAGCTGGAGGTCGGGACCGTGATCCTCGATGACCAGCTGCTACCCTCCGCAGCGAAGATCACCTACACCCCGTCGGCGACCGTCAGCCTCGCCACCTCGGCCGGACCGATCCAGGCGCTCGCGGCCGACAGCCGGCTCACCAGGATCGCAACCGCCTACACCGGGCTGCCCGACGGTCCCGGCTTCGGGACGGCCCTGGCACGCCTGCGGGCCGAGCTCGGCATGATCACCGCCGAACGGCCCGAGCAACGGTTCCAGGTCCTGGCGCTGCCCCGGGACTGGGACCCGCCGAGCGACTGGGCACGGTCGGTACTCGACACCCTCACCAGCGGCTACTCCACCTCGGTGGGACTCGACGCAGGTGTCGGGGGCCAGAGCCGGCCGGACGACCGGCCGGGCCGGCTTGTCTACCCGGCCGAGGCACAGGCCCGCGAGCTGCCGGCCGACTACCTCACCGCCGTCGAGGACGTCCTTGACGAGGTGCAGGCCCTGAGCCCCGTGCTGTGCCCGCCCAGGCGCGGCCCCAGGTGCCAGCTGCAGCTCCTCAACCCGATGAAGAACACACTTGTCACGGCGACCTCCGCCGCGTGGCGGGGAGACCGCAGGGTTGACGGTGTGTCGTTGAGCCAGCAGGTGGACGGGGAGGCGTCCGCGATCCGCAACGGAATCCAGGTGGTGGCCTCCCGCAGCGTCAACCTGACGAGCAGACGTGGGCTGGTCCCGATCACCCTGGAGAACAACACCCAGTACGAGGTCACTGTGGTGCTCGCCTTCTCGTCGACCGACCGGTCCCGGCTGCGCTCGCCGGCCCGGCAGACACTCCGCCTTCCCCCAGGGCAGAAGGCTCAGGTCGAGATCGAGATGGAGGCCGAGGGTGCGGGGACGTTTCCCCTCGAGATCCGCAAACTCAACCTCGACGGGCAGGCGCTGTCCACGGAGCCACCGAACCGGGTTCTCGTCCGATCCACCGTCTACGGCGCCGTCGCGACCGCGATCACCATCGGTGCCGTCGGCGTGCTGCTCCTGGCGGTCGTCATCCGCCTGGCGCGACGGCTGCGGGCCCGCCTGCGGGGGGCCAAGGACGACCTGGGCGGGCCGGCGGGCCCGCACGAGGCGGCGACCGGGCCGGCGGGCCCGCTCCACCCGGCTGCCCCGCTCTACCCGCTCTACCCGCTCTACCCGGTGGACCCGGTGGACCCGGTGGACCCGGTGGACCCAGTGGACCCAGTGGGCCCGGTGAACCAGGTCGATCCGGTCACCCCGGCCGCCTCGGTCTCGACCCGGCATAGTGGCGACGACAAGCGCGAAGCCGCCACCTCGACTACGACGACGCCGGTGGTGCGGACGGCCATCCGGCGCTATGAAGGCCAGGACCGAGGCACCCTTCGCCACGGCCTCGACAGCCAGGAGGACACCGACGACTCGGCGGCCACAGCTCCCTTCCGACGGCGACGGAGCGGCCCATGACGCCGGTCGAGGAGGAAGGCCGGCCGGGGGCCCGGCATCGCAGGGGTGGTACCGGCCCCCGGCGTGATCGCGGTACCGGCCCCGGCGATGGACCGTCGGACCGGGACCCACGCGACGCCGGGTATTCCGGGCAGATCCGTCCGGAGCAGCCAGATCCGGACCGGGGACTCGCGCGCCGGCCCCGGTACTCCGAACGGGACCGTCCGAAGCGGGACCATCCGGTTGACCCGGACGGACGCCGTGGCGCGCCACGGTTCGACACGCCGCGGTTCGACACGCCGCGCCATGAAGACCGGCGGCAGGGCGACCCGCGGTACGACGGCGCGCGCTATGACGGCGGCCCGCGCCACCCGGACCCGCACCACGACGATCCCGCGAGCCCCCGTGACAAGCGGTATCCGCGATCCGCAGACCGCCTCCCCGGTCCCGACGCTCCGCGCATGACCGCCGGCGAGCAGACCCGGAAGCTTCCCGCCACATCGGGCCCACCGCCGCCTCCCCATGTGCTGCCTCCGTCGGAAGGAGGTCCGCCGCCGGGGCCACGCGTACCGGAACGATCGCAACGCAGCACCCCGCCGCTGGACGACGGGCGGACGAGCCGGCTGCCGACCCCGCCCGGGGTCGGCCCCGTCATCCCCATCGGACGATCCTCATGGCGGGACACCCCAGACC
>NZ_CDWWEW010000039.1:16934-21844 GCF_977966315.1 Frankia sp. CeRuru1 | reverse complement strand
CGTCGCACCCCGCATTCCATACAAGAAAGATGTGAATTCCATGCGAAAGTGGGCGGTAACTGGCGGTGGTTTATCGACAGGCTCATTGCCGGCTCTGCCTCTACTATCGCCTTGAAGAGGCGACGGAGACCCATCCGTCGCCTCTCGCCCGGCCCGGGCTCTCGCCGCGGAGGGATCTTCCCTGCTCGAAGTCGCTACTCAAGATGCGGGTGCAGGCGCTCCGAACAGCTCGAGATATCGTTGGGCGGAACGCGGATTGAGCGATGGCGGCTGGAGGGCCGAGAGTACATTTCCGGTCTCGGCAGTGTTGTAGTACGCCTCGTACGCTAGTATGTCTTTGTTTGCCTCGAAGAATTCGAACATCTTCTCGATGTAGAATGGGTTGTCTCCACCCCCGCCGGTCTTGTGGTACATCCCCCACTCTGGTACAGCGAACTGCTTGCCATGTTCCCGGGCGAATGCAGCGACCGTGCAGGCTCCGGAATCCTTGCGGCACTGCGCATCGAAGGAAGCCTGGTCCACGGATGCCGGGTAGGAGTCATACGCATCGACGCTGACGATATCGACGACGTCATCACCGGGATAGGCATCCCAGACGTTCCCGCCGTTAGGCATCCGATCCTTGTGCGAGGTCATGTTCCAATCGATACGCACCTGGGGCGACGTGCTCCGGATCGCCGTGACCGCCTGCCGGAAACACTGCTTCCACAGGCCGGTGTCCTGCACGTGCCACGGCATCCATTCGCCATTGAACTCCCAGCCGAGCCGCACGATAGCATCCGGCCGACCGTTCCGCACCAGCGTCTGACCGAACTTCGCCCAGTGCCCGTCGTACTCGCCACGGGCACAGGCCGCCTCACTGCCATCCAGGGGGAAAAGCGGCTGGGCCACCGACAGCACCCCCGAATAGGAGTCGGGCCGGAAATCCGACATCGGCCAGTCGTCCATGGTGATCGTCTGCCAGTTTGACCGCACCGTGAACACCACTGCCACATCCGTCGGCCGCCCGACCCACCGCTCCCACCCGGCGAGATCCTGCGGCGGGTTCGCGTTCGTCCCTGACGGCCACGCTACGCCACGTCCCGCGGGAGGGCTCGTCGCCGGTTTCTCCTCGCCGGCTCCTCCAGTGACGACAAACCCCAGCGCGACCAGAACCGTCACGATCCCAGCAACACCCGCGCCGAGCAGCCCGATCCGCCACTGACGCGAGGTACCGCCGGCCTGGTCACGGCGACGCCCCACGGCCGCCCCCTTCGTGCTCTTGGTGGATTGTGTCACGTATTCTACCGTTACGTCAGGGTCTGGCCGCGGGAGCGGAGGCACGTGACGCCCACGCCACACCCAAAGGTGCCGCCTGAGCTTTTCGTTTAACCTGCCTGTCTCTCAGGTAACCTGCTCGGCTCTTGTCTCGTCCAACCTGATGCGAAGCAGCCGACGAAACGTCGGTTATCGGCACCCGGCCTCGGCGTCAGCCGCCGAGTGCTCGGACCAGCGCGAGCCCCACCGGTGACGGCACGCAGGTCCGCGACCGTGGCCGCGGCGTCGGGAACATCGATCCAATGGGCGTCCGCCAGGTTCCCGAGCTGCGGCCCGGAGCATCCGACCAGCGGATGATCCCGGGGCAGAACGACCGCGACCGGATCGATGGCGATCCCTACCGCCCGGATCGGTCCCACATCGGGTAGTCGTAACGAGTCCCCGGCGTGGTCAGCCCGACGGCGAGCCCGAGGTCGAACTCGCCCTGTGCGACCCCGACCGTCACCACCTCCGGACCGGTGACGGCGATGCGTACGTCGAGGCGCGGCAATACGGCGACGGCGTCGGTGAGCACGCGGCGACCGGTCCGCCGAGGTCGCGGCGCACGGATGATCCTCGTCGTCATACACTGCCCTGCGATCAGCAGGTGGCGTGTACTGGTGCGGAAGGGTCCATGTGAACGTCCTGGAAGCGGTGTTTCTCGGCGCGGTCGAGGGGCTGACGGAATTTCTGCCGGTGTCCAGCACCGGACACCTGACAATTTTGGAGAAGCTACTCGGCCATGACATCGACGACCCGGACATCACCGCTTTCACCGCGATCATCCAAGTCGGTGCGGTCTTCGCCACCCTGCTTTACTTCCGGCATGATTTCCGGCGCATTCTGGTGGCGTGGTGCCGCGGTGTGCGCGATCCCGCCTGGCGGGAGCATCCGGATTACCGGTTCGGCTGGGCCGTCATTCTCGGATCGATTCCCATCGGCCTGGTCGGGGTGGCCTTCAAGGATCAGATCGAGACCACGCTACGCAGCCTGTGGTTCGTCGGCAGTGCGCTGATCCTCTGGAGCGGGGTGATGGGGTACGCGGACCACGTCGGTACCCAGAAACGTCACGAGGAGGACGTGACGTGGAAGGACACCCTGGTGATCGGCATCGTGCAGTGCATGGCGCTGATCCCGGGTATCTCGCGATCCGGGGCGACCATGTCGGCGGGGTTGCTGCGTGGCCTGGACCGGGTGGCGGTGACCCGGCTGTCCTTCTTCTTATCCATCCCGGCCCTGATGGCGGCCGCGGCGCTGCAGGTCCTCACGAAGTCCGGCGACATCGCCGACGGGGTGGGCTGGCCGGCGACGATCACCGCGACCGTGGTCAGCTTTGCCGTCGCCTACGTCGCGATCGCCTGGCTGTTGAAGTTCATTGCCAGACACAGCTACAGCGTCTTCATCGGTTACCGGCTGGCGCTCGGCGCCACCGTGCTCTTCCTTGTGGCCACCGGGATCGTCCCGGCGACCTGAGCCGGCGACCTGAGCCGGCGACCATCCTCGTCCGGCTCCCGCGGGGCGGCTCGACCGCGTAAGTTTCGATCCACCGTCTTGCGGGTTCATGGTTGTCCCACGGGATGGGGAGACGGCCGGCCGCGCGGCCACGGAGGAAGGACTGTGATGCGGGATCTGCGTTCGCTGCCCAAGGGCCATCTGCATCTGCATTTCGAGCTGGGGATGCGGCCGTCGACACTGGCCGACCTGGCCGCCGCCGCGGGCGTTCCGACTCCCCGCACCACGGGGTTCACCGAGTTCGGGGGCTTCAGCAAAGTGATCGCTGGCATCCTGCCGGTCTTCCGCCGGCCCGAGGACTTCGAACGTCTCGTCGACGAAATGATCATCGATGCCGCGGATGAGGGCGTCACCTACCTCGAACCCAGCTTCTGGCCGTACGCCCATCTCGGCGTCTTCGGGAGCGCGGAGGCCGCCTGGGAGACGGTGCTGGCCCGATCGGATCAGATCGGCGCGCGGTACGGGGTGACCGTCCGCTGGATGGCGGCCATCGACCGGGTCTTCGACTCCCCCGAACAGGCCGTCTCCGTGGCCCAGTTGGCCCTGCGTTACGTCGATCGGGGCATCGTCGGCCTGGGGCTGCACAACGACGAGAACGGCTGGCCGCCGGAGCCGTTCGTGGCGGCGTTCCGGATCGCGCGCGACGGCGGGTTGCTCTCGACCCCCCATGCCGGGGAACTCGACGGTCCCGCGTCGGTGCGTGGCGCCATCGAGACCCTGGATGCTGATCGTCTCCAGCACGGTATCCGCGCCATTGAGGATCCCCGACTCGTCGACACCCTCCTCGAACGAGGGACCTGCCTCGATGTCTGCCCGACGTCCAACCTGCTGCTCTCGGTCGTCCCGTCGATGGCCGAACATCCGCTTCCGGCCCTGCTGCGGGCCGGGGTGCGATGCTCGATCAACGCCGATGACCCGCTGCTGTTCGGGCCCACCTGTCTGGAGGAGTACGAGCTGTGCCGATCGGCGCTGGGCCTGACCGACGAGGAACTGGCCGCCTGCGCCCGCAGCTCGGTGGAATCCGGAGCCGCGCCGATCGAGGTGCGGACAGCGGCCCTCGCCGGCATCGATGGGTGGCTCGCCGCCGCGGCCCCGCTGACGACGCCGGCTGGTTCAGCCGGTCAGGAATGCTCCGTCGACGCGGGATGCTCCGACGGCCGGTGACGCTCCGATGACGGGGGTACCGTCCCCTCACCGGCCCGCGCGGGTGGTCCTCGCACCCGACTCGTTCAAGGGATCGGCGACCGCGGCCGAGGTGGTTGCGGCGCTGGGTGCGGGCTGGCGCTCCGAGCGGCCCCACGATCAGGTCGTGGGAGTACCGATCGCCGACGGTGGCGAGGGCACCCTCGACGTCTTCGCCGTCGGCGTACCCGGGTCGGAGTGGCACCCGGCGCGGGTGACTGGTCCGGACGGGCGGGGCCACGACGCCGAATGGCTGTCGCTGCCCGATGGCACCGCGGTGATCGAACTGGCGAGGGCGAGCGGGTTGCCACTGATGCGGGAACTCGATCCGTTGGGCGCACAGACCGTGGGCCTCGGCGAGTTGGTCGCCGCCGCGATCGACGCCGGAGTCGACCGCGTTCTCATCACTTTGGGTGGTTCCGCCTCGACCGACGGTGGTACCGGTGCCCTCGCCGCGTTGGGTGCCCGGTTCCTCGACGCGGCCGGCCGGCCGTTGGCCGCCGGCGGCGGCGCCCTCACGTCGCTCGCACACATCGATCTGACCGGGTTGCGGCCGGTGCCGGCTGGGGGAGCGTACTGTCTCGTCGACGTCGACGCGCCCCTGCTGGGCCCTGCCGGCGCCGCCGCCGTATTCGGGCCGCAGAAGGGTGCCGGACCCGCGGACATCGCCCGGCTGGAGGAGGGGCTGCGTCGGCTTGCCCACCTGTTGGGTGGTGCTCCCGACGCCGCGGGAGCCGGGGCCGCCGGCGGCACCGCCTACGGCCTCGCCGCGGCCTGGGGAGCCGAGGTGCTCCCCGGCCTGCCGACGATCATCCAGGCGGCGGGCCTGCCGGCGGCCCTCGCCGGCGCTGACTGGGTGGTGACCGGCGAGGGCAGGTTCGACCGGACCTCGTTGTCCGGCAAGGTGGTCGGCGGAGTCC